>SKWC01000131.1 GCA_007129145.1 Rubritepida sp. | reverse complement strand
GTTCACGTGGTCACACTCCGATTCGTAGGACGTTGGCCATCAGTGAGATGAAGCCGAACAGCACGCCGATGATGGCGAACGCCTTTCCTCTGCCCTCGTGCGGGTCGAGGATGGCAACGGTCAGCAGGATGATGCACGCCCACCAGAAGACGGTCACGTCACACCTCCTCTGCGGTCAGGCGCTCTTCATCGAAGCCGAGTGCACGTGCGTTGTCGGCGAACTCGATGCTATCGGCTTCGGTCTCGAGTTCGGCGACAATGATGTCGACGGCGTCCTCTTCGTTGTCGGCCTCGACCTCATGGCAGCGAACCCAGGTCTCCTTGACTGAGTACGTGGGCATGGTCACACCTCCGTGAACCCGACGAGGGCGTAGCAGTCGTACCAGGAGTGGTCGCAGTCGGAGCACCAGATGCGCTGCGAGCACGAGCCGTTGTCCACGGTGAGGCTGCCGCCCGTGAGGTCTGACGACCCGCAGTAAGGGCACCTGTCAGGCTGTGCGAGGTACCTGTCCTGGCGCTCCACGCGGGCACGGTGAGCCTCCAGGTCCTCCGGTGTCAGATCGGTTGGTTTATCGGCCATGCTTGCCTCGATTCTACCTAAAACAGGGGGGTCTGTAACAGTGCCTCAGCCCTGAGCGTAGGCGTTGAGACCGATGATGAACGAGGCACCGTCGGGCGTGATGACCTCCTTGTTGCCGAGGCTGCTGGCGATGCGGCGATTGCCCTTGCCGGTGGTCTCGGGCGCCCGGAAGGTGTGGTCGAACTCGATGATGGTGCGGTCACCTTCGTGCCGCACGATGATCGGGTTGCGAGGGTCACCGAGGTGAACTGCTGGTGCTTGCGTGGTGCTGCGTGCCATGTCGTGCCTCCTTCGTGAATGATGCTCGCCCCCGGATAGGTGGATTGGGGACGCAAGATAGCGGGACCGGCACGCTGCGATTGCCGGTCCCTGATTGTCGTGCTGGTGGCTCAGCGCATGCCGAACCACCTGCGGAACGCCGAGGCGATGGCGCTGAGCACGCCCGGCTTGCTCGTCACGGTGGGCGTGGCGATGGGCGTGGGCTGCGGCGCCGTGAACGTGCGCCTGATGCGGCGCTGCGGCATGACCCGCACGGTCGTCAGGCTCATGCGGCGCAGCCCGTCGTTGGTCATCACGTGGTCGTTGCGGTTGGCCATGCTTGCCTCCTACTTGCCGGTGACGGCGCGTTGATGAGCGAACCAGAACCCGGCGAGCCACGCCTCGTACTCGTGTCGCTCGAGCCTGTCGTTGTACGGGTTGGCGGCTGGAATGATGCCACGCCGGTAGGCGGCGTTGCCCGCTTCCCATGCCAAGCCGAGCGGGTGGAATGCGGCGGTGTGGATGCGCTCCGGTGCACCCTTGCCCATGTCGCCTCCTCAGACGGTCTGATCGTCGGGGTACTTGGTCGCCAGCGCACGGTAATCCTCACCCGCTGTGAGCGTGCACCGCTTGCACTTCATGTTGGGGATGACGTGCTGGTGGAAGTACGTGTCGTCGTACCCGGACGCCTCCTCTTGCGTGCCGCAGTGCTCGCACTCGTAGATGGCCGTGAAGTCACGACGGTGCTGACGGATGATGCGCTTGATGTGCAAGGCGTCCCCCTTCACGAGCGGTGAGGCGCCCCGGTTCGAGAACTCTCGAACCAGGACGCCCCGATTGCCGATCCCTTACGCGCTGAGCCGCGCCTCACTCGGCTTGCGCGTGGTGTTCTTGCGCACCGGCTTCTCGACGCGCTCCGCTTGCACGACGGCGACGGCGGCGTCGACCTCCGCTTGTGCCTCGCGCTCCTCGCGCATCTTCGCGAGGTCGTCGATGACCTTCTTGCGCTTGGCCTGAAGGTCGGCGATGCGCTTGTCGAGCTGCTCGAGTTCACGCTCCTTGGCCTGGATAGGGGTGAGCGCCGGTTCATCCGACGCGGCCAAGGTCTGACGGATACGAGCAAGAGCCTTCTCGCCGCCCTTGCCGCCCTTCGTGGCAGCGTGCACGTCCTTGACGCGCACCTTGCCCGAAGCGGCAGCGCTCGCGATCTCAGCGAGTTCAGCGGGCTTCACGTCGAGTCGCGCAACGTCATCGCGCGTCAGGATGTGATTGCCATGTGCCAAACCCTCGTTCTCACGGAACGTCGACGCCGCGATTGCCAAGTCGTTCAGCAGCCCCGGCGTGATGACGCGACCCAAGAGCATGCGAGCACGCTCATCGGGGATCGCGTCGCGCAAGCGCTCAGCGGTTTCAGCCTTGCTCAAGTGCTTCCACAGGGTGAGCACCGTGTCGCCCAACGCGATGCGTTGAGCACCGATCGCCTCCGCGCTCTTGACGAACGCGTGAATGAGGCCTGCAACGATTGCCGCAGTGTTCATGGTGGCTCCGTTTCCCCACCGCTCATCAGCGAGCGAGTGGAAGAGAAGGCCCACGCCGCGCTTGACACGTGACGTGGGCCTGAGCCTGTGGAAGTAGTACGTAGGGTGGCCGCGAGTATCCCGCATCGCGACCGTTGGAACATCACCGGTCCGGTTGACCTTTGGGCGTGCTGATGTGTAACCCCGAACGAGAATCGGCCACATCACGCGAGGAGCACACTCGCGTTGCCCGCCATGGGTTCAACTGTCGCCCCGGCTGGATGCCAACATTCAAGGACCATCGTTCGACCCATGCTAGGGTCTAGCCGCGCTTGCCCACACTCGGCGCCTGGGCAGACGGACTCGCGATCCATTGTCGCCACGCTTACGCATGACGGTCACCGACCCAATAGGTGACTATCGGCGCGGCTCACACTCCGCGCTATCGTCGACCGAATGCCACTGGGCACACTAGGCGTGCACCCGTGCCGAGACACGCGCGGCACTGGTCGAACGTGAGGTTAGGCTGTACACAACACACACACGAGTAGGACCACACCGTAGGACCATTGCACGGGTGACGCCTTCGTGCGATACCAGGACATAGCCCATGGTGTCTCACGCGAACGTGAGCGCTTACAGCACGTAGCACTTATGTGCACGTCGGTCCTATGGTGGCGGTCCTACGGGTGCTCCGGTCGCGGAGCCCGTGGTGCGTTGTGAGGTAAGTGTTGCACACCACCGGGGGTGTTGTCAAGTGGTACCGCGTGCACCCGTTGCGCCGTCGCGCGATGATGCGTCCCCCACGGCATGGGAACGGCCCGCGCATGGTGCACGCGGGCCGTGTGTGGGCCGTGGGGACGTCCGGACGCTAGCCCGTGACGCGTACCCTACGCCGGGTCGCGCGGGCCGTCTCACGACGCTCACGTTGCGCCGCGGCCCATGCCCGACGGTCGGCACGTGACCAACCGGGCGCGACCGCTTCGTTCACATGGTCGACATCACGGTTGCGCCGCGTCGCACGACGCGCACCGCGGCCCGGTGCGCCGCCAGCGTCCGGACGGTGGGGCGCGGTCTCCACTTGCCACACCCGTGTCCCGTCCGACCGCTCGTGCGGCGTGGCCGTCGGAGCGTCCCACGTGAGCGGACCGTGCGCCTCGAAGCGTTGCGACTGTCGTGCCGACGGTCGGACGGCCCGGGTGCCGGTGGCCTGCGGCACGGGTGAGCCGGTCGGGGTCACGATGCGGGGCTTCGGACGGCGTGCTAGCGGCTTCGTCATGCTGTGCTCCCTGCGGCGCACCGGCTCGAGGCCAGTGACACCGGCACCCATCGTAGCACCCGGCGGCACCGTCCGGTGCGGTACGTTCACCCGGCAGGTACCGACCCGAACCGACCCACCCCCACACGAACCCAGGGGGGGGGCACGCGCCCACACGCGCGCGCAGCCGCTTCTATCTCCCGAAACCCCTCGCTCAAGGTTTTTAGGTAGGGGGGCGTGCTCGCCCAATGTCTTTGGGTAGGGGGGTTTGTTCCGTTGGTTCTCTTGGTTCCACCGGAACTGTTCCTGTGGTACTATGGGAACACCTGGAACATGTTCTGGTTGTTCCGGTGGAACACGGAGGTTTGTGATGGCGAAGTGGGTGAAGGTGCAGGTGTCTGATGAGCTTCACCGTGACATGCGCGTGGAGGCAGCGAAGAGAGGCGTGTCGCTTCAGGTGCTCGCGCTGGAGCGGTTGTCTCGGGAGAAGGAAGCTGAGGATCAGGTACGTCAAGTGAGGGAGCCTCAGCCCCGCGTGGCGTCGCCCGTTGAGCCTGAGCCGCGCCCGGTTCGAGACTTCTCGAAGACCACGCAGGTGAAGGCGCGGAAGTGATGAACATCTACTCCGGCGACACGCTTCCCGCGATCATGCGCATCCTCAACGCGCAGATGGCCGAGGTCTCCGAAGCGCAGCACGCCGCCAGCGCCGCCGAGCAGGTTCTCGCTCGCCGACAGGAAGCGCTGAGTGAGGCGTACGCGAGCCTGCTACACACGCCCGGTGGTGCGTCCATCGCTGCGGCGATGCGGCGCGGTGAGGAACCGAAGGTGACGCTGCACTCGGACGGTGAGCGCTTAGTCATCGAGGTCGAAGGGCGGGAGTATAGAGCCACTCGGCGCCTGTCGGAACTCGAGATGCGCGGCTGGTTGCGTGAGCTTGGGCTGGTGGAGTGATGGACGCCAGCGCCGTCAAAGCCATCGAGGGTGAGGCCGATGCCGAGTGACGTGGATCAGTGCACGCTGTACGGGCACTCGTTCGTGCATCAGCCGCAGCAGCACGCGTACATCTGCGACAAGTGCGGACGCATGGTGACGCAGGTGGACCTCGACGACATCCAGGGTCTCTTCACGAGCGACTGCGAGGTGTTCGGGCACGCGTGGCAGGAGTACCGCCCAGCGGGCGAGGCCCTCTTCTGCACCGGCCTCTCCACCTGCCGCAGGTGCGGCGTGACCCGGCCCACCGATGAGGTACTGCCCATCGCCACGCGGTACTTCGTCGGGCCGGAGCCGCCCCGCATAGGCAGGGCCGATCCGATGGAGCGCAACCTGACGGAGTTCGGCTTCAATCCGCTCTTTTGGGGGGCCGGGCGCAGGGCGAATGCCTCGGTCATCAGGACGCTCTTCGGTGAAGAGCTGCTGCGCGGCGCTCGGTACCCGTACGCCTTCATCGATGAGGACAACGCGTACGCCGCGCCGGAAGCGTTCGAGCAGGGCCGCGGCATCATCGACCACATCGCGCGGCCACCTGTGTGCGCTCCGCTGGACCACGAGTGGGTCAAAGCGACGCCGCAGAACGGGTACCTTGAGGACGAGTGCCGCATCTGTCGCCGCACCAGGAAGGAAGTCGAGGATGCCTGACGATCCGCGCCTGAAGCTGACCGCCGAGGACCTGTCGTTCGGAATCGCCGCCGCCTCGATTGGGGCGCTCTCCGCCTCCAAGGCTTCGATCTTCGGCGGTGGCGGCTCCAACGCTGCTCACGCCTCACTGCACCGCCTCGGCGCCGCGCTCGAGTTCGTACAGGCACAGGCCGGTTCAAGTAATCTCGAACCCACACGGCTCGAGGGAGAGCAGCCGCTCTTCGAGGAGGTCAACGAGTGAAGTTCAGCCGAGAGTTCTGGAAGATTCTGACCGTGGTACTCTTCGCCGCGTTCACGGTCTTCCTCATCGTCCGCGTCCTGTTCGCCGTGGCGGGCCTCGCATGAGCGGTGAGGTCTGGACCACCATCATCGCGTTCCTGGCGCTGCTCGTGTTCGGCGTCGCCGCCGTCATCCTCTACGTCCGCTACCACAACCATCGCTACGGCAAGCTCGAGAGCAGCCACGTACACCTCGCCGCCGAGATCGACGCGTTCGACAAGCACCTCGCGGAGTTCCCATCCCGCATCATCGCGATCATCGAGCACGAGGCGAAAGCGCACGCCGCAATGCTGCGCACCATGGCCGCGAGCATGGCCGCGCAAGAGGAAGCGAACCGTGCCGCGTTCGAGCGAGCCAATGAGCGCTCCGACGCGCTGCACGCCATACTCGACGCGAAGCTCAGCGGCATCAACACTGACCTGGGTGAGCAGTACGACAGGATCGAGACCGGCGTTCGTCTCGTCGATGAGCACCTCGGCGCGTTCCAACGCGACTTCGAGCAGTCGAAGGTCCGCATGGTGCCCATCCCTCAGCGTGAGCAGAACCAACCCATCGAGCGCTCCCCGATCAATGAGGAGCAGATGCAGAAGCTCGTCACGTGGGCGAAGCTGCGCGAGGAAGCCGCCGCCCGCCGCGCCCGCGAGGAGGCGCTCGCGGAGCTGCACGAGGTGAAGGAGAAGCCGCCCGCGCCGCCTCGAGACCGCCGCGATGACCCTCCCGCCATGCCCGTCGCCTCTTCGGAGACGCAGTTCGACCGCATCCAGCGCATCATGAAAGGTGAACCAGAGTGAGCATCAAGGTGGAAGACAAGCCGTTCGAGCCGCCCATCATCGACAAGGTGCGCGAGTACCCGATCATCGTGCCGAACATCGAACTGGTCGGCCCGCGCGTGCTGGTGATGCCGCCCGTGCGGCGCGAGACGCAGACCGACGCGGGCATCGTCATCCCCGAGTCCGCGCAGGAGTTCACGCAGAAGGGCCTCGTGCTCCTCACTGGCGACGGAACGATGCTGGAGAACGGCAAGCGTCGCAGGCCGCGCGTGGAGCCGGGCTGGGAGATCATCTACGCTCGCTACGCCGGGGTGGAGCTGGAGCTGGACGGCACGAAGTACCTCATCATCAACGAGTCGGACATCCGCTGCATCCTGACGTACGTGGGGCGGCAGTTCGATCCGAACAAGCCTCCCGAGCGTGACCCGTCGTGATACACTGACCTCGCTGTTCTCCTGACGGTGATCGGCGCGGGAGCTGGGCGGAACCTCCGTGGGTTGGGGTTCCGCCCTTCTTTCTGCGCGAATCGCGTATGGTGGTCGCATGAATGAGCGCACCGCTCTCGCTGCCGTGGAGCAGCACTTCGGGTCCCTGGACGAGTTCTTCGTTCAGATGCTCGAGGATCACCCGGAGTGCCTCGACGAGTCGCTCCCGCTCGCGAAGCGGGCGGACATCATCAACTTGCCGCCCGCCGTGTTCTCTCGCATCCTCTCGCTGCCGCAGTTCCGAGCCATGATCCGCGCTGAGCTGGTGAACAAGGCGTACGGCATTCAGCATGAGGCGACGCACTTCGAGCAGATGTCGAAGGTGGCTCGCAACGAGCGGCGCCTGGTCGCCACCGCGAAGGGTGACCTGGTGTACGTCGATCAGCTCCCGGGTGACATGATCGCTGCGGGGAAGTACCTGAACGAGGCTCGCGGCACTCCGGTGGAGCCTCGCGCTGGCGGCTTCGGTGGCATCACGATCAACATCGGCAACGTGGAGTCCAGCGCCCCGGTGAGATTGGAGCTAGGTGAGGAAGTTCTCGACGTTCAAGCTCGTCCCCATCAGCCGAAGCGGGCAGGTGACCTGCCACCCCCAGGCGCTCAAGCGCGGTCTGGCGCTTCAGCTCGGTCACTCGAGGGCGCTGTTCCGGGGGCAGATGCTCCAATGGGAGCTTTGTACGGTCCAACGGCTGAGGATGAGGATGAAGAGGCTGGCATCCGTGCGAAGGGCGAGGCTGGCGCCGCTGCTCGGCGCGAAGAGGGAGTGAAGCATGGCAGACCGCGACCGACGGCCACCGCCCACGGGGACTCATACGCCCAGCGGGCAGCACGATGGGCGGGCTTTCCAGCACGCCGACCTCAGCCAGATGCGAAGCCCGGTAGCGGAGGCTCCTCGGACTGATAGCGGGAACGTGATTCAGCGGTTCCTGGCTGGCTGGCGGCAGATGGCTGCGGAGACTGGTGAGCGACTCGGTCCGGTCGCGGCGAACTACGGCAACCCTGACGCGATCCCGGCGAACATCTGGCAGGCGATCTTGGCGCACCCCGGCACGTGGGGTGACTTGCCTGCGTTCGATCCCTCACTGACGTACGGGGACGTGACGGCTCAGCAGGGCTTCGAGGGTGCGCGTGGCTTGGCGGCGCAGGCGGCGATGGGCGTGTTCGAGCCTGGGCCTGGGCAGTTCGCGCAGATGGCGGCGATGATCCCGAGGGCGGCTCTGCGGGCGCTGGGTCGCATCAGCATCGCTGGCGCTGATGGCTTGCCGATGCCGATGTATCACGGTACGAACTACGTGTACGACAAGCCTCGACCTGGTTCGTCGGGTGGTGGGCCGGGGTGGTACTTCACGCAGGACCCTGAGCGTGCCGCGCGTTACGCCGGGTCGCCCGCGAAGGACACCGGCTTCTTCGGCGGGGGTAGCGGTCGACCTGATGCGGCTCCGAACGTGCGGACGGGATACGTGGCTGGCGCGAACCTACTGGACTTCGAGCAGGGTCCGTTCACCCCTGAGCAGGCGCAGCGCATCGTCGCGAACTTGGCTGATAACCCGAGGACTGACCCGACGTTTCTGCGTGGCGTGACGCGTCTCGCGGATGAGGGCCGGTTGGACCCGCGTCGCTTGTACGAGATGGTGTACACGTACGTTCCTGAGCCTCAGGTGATGCCGACGATGATCGACCTGGGCTACAGCGGATGGTGGGATCGTGTTGGCAAGGAGGGCGCCCTCTACGCGCCGAGTCGCCACTTCGTGCAACCGTGGGACGGTTCGAGACTTCTCGAAGTCCTGCAAGGCCCGACTGGTGGCTGGGATCGCAGCAGGGGCATTCCGATGGAAGAGTACGGTGAGGCCATCCGAGCGCTGAACAAGTTCCTGAACAGGGGCAGGTGACATGGCTGACCAGTGGAACCCTCAAGACCTTCAGCAGATGCGGGCACCGCAGCCGCAGGGCGGGCCACAGCCCGACACGCAGAACGCCATCCAGCGGTTCCTGTCGGGCTTGCAGGAGGGCTGGCAGAACCTCGGCCCGAACATCATGCAGGCGCGAGGCGCGGAGGCCAATGCCTTCGGTGAGCTGGGTGCCGGGATGATGCGGCAGGCCGACGAGTTCTTCTCTCGGCCCTCAACGATGTCGTGGCTGTCCCCCATCGAGGGGCCGACCCGAGCCGTGGGCGCAGCCGTCCAGGGTGGCGGCTTGCGTGAAATGCTCGATGCGGCGGCGAGCACCGACTGGCAAATGGACGAGGAGGGCCGCTACCGCAACACCGCCCCGATGGTCTCGGAGGCGTTGATCGAGCGCGGCGTGCATCCGATCTTGGCGATGATGGCTGAGTTCCTGGTGCCGGACCCGACCGGCGCGAAGAAGGTCACGGACCTGATCCCGATGTTCGCGCTGCTCGGCCCGGCTGGCATCAGGATGCTGTCCGCGAGCACGAGTGGCGGGAAGCAGCTCGGCTTCATGCCCGCGAGCATCCTTCAGGAGGCGGCGGGGAACCTGCCGAGGCGCTCCGCTGCGCAGCAGACGGACTTCTTCCGCCTCCTGGATCAACCGGGCGGCACGCAAGAGGCCGTGATCGTGATCTTCGACCCGAACACAGGCCGCTGGAAGGTGGGCGATGGGAACCATCGGGTACTGGCGGCAGTTCAGGCCGACAGTCCGGTTCCGGTCCGAATCATGAAGGGTGTCGTTGGCGAGAATGAGGGGTTGACCCTGCCGCCAGGATGGGAAACACCCCCTCGCCCTCGCGACCAGAGCGCCCCAACCACTCTGGCCGAGGCAGAGAGGGCCAGGTACGGCTGGGATTACGTCGAACACCCAAGCGAGATCGGCCT
The DNA here is from genome assembly GCA_007129145.1 of Rubritepida sp. Taxonomy (GTDB): domain Bacteria; phylum Pseudomonadota; class Alphaproteobacteria; order Acetobacterales; family Acetobacteraceae; genus Roseococcus. The sequence goes on along the minus strand of SKWC01000131.1, from coordinate 45,238 downwards.
GCCGACCTACGATTACGAGAGCATCGCGCGGTACGCGGAGCTGCGGGCGAAGGGTCACAACATCTCCCAGCCCGAAGTGAATGAGATGATCGAGACGCTGTTCAACATGTACGACCAGGCGGCGCAGGGCCATTACGAGCAGGCGGGTCGCGTCATCAGCCGTGCCCCCGAGGCGGTGCCGGACCACCTGCCGACCTTGCAGCGCTTCGCTGAGGCCAGCGCACCGGGTGAGGGCGTGGAGCAGTTCGTGGAGCGGGCGATTCAGACGATGGGCGAGGACGGCGCGATGCGATTCCTCGGCGAGGGCACGGGCTTGACGGAGCCTGAGTTGAAGTCGACCTTGGCGGGCATGGTGCGGACGCATGACACTGCGGATGAGCTGACGGGCCTGAAGGCGTTCCGCGAGGGGTTCACGGGCGCCGCCGACGAAGCGGAGCTTGCGATACGAACAGCGACCGAGTTGGGCATCGACGGTCCTGGCATGGAGTGGGTGCCGGACTTCCTCGTCGGTACGAACAACTCGATGGAGATGGAATCGTACGCGAACTTCATCCGCGACATCGAGAACGTCCTGTCGCCAGTCGTGACGCCGACGAGCACGCCGATGCCAAAGGAAGCCCTGATGAACACTCTCGACGCGGTCAGTGACATGCGGCGAGGCTTCCAGAACGCCTACCCTGATGGCGGCATGCGGGAGCCGCACCTTGCGTTCATGCGGTACCTCGACGAGGCCGAGGCGCGGGTTGCGAGGATCGTGGACGAACGGCCTGATATCGACCCTGTGCTGGACCCGGCGATGCCGAACCGAGGTGAGGTGTGGCGAGCCAGTAGGGAGAGCACCCCATGGGGTGAATACTCAACACATCAAGATGCGAATCTTGACTTTCATAGGACCGCCGACCAGGGGCATTTCGCGGATGTTCAGGCCCAGCAGGCGCAGCAAGAGTTCGATCACCTTGCAGCATCGGGTTCGCGTGTCGCCAGGTCAGATGAAGCCGGAAGGCCCATTGCAAAGTGGAAGGAGCAGTACAGCGAAGCGCTTGATCTCGTTGGGACAGATACGGCCTACGCGGAGGAGGCTCGCGGTAGAGGCTTCTTCCCAGCTCCGCTTTCACCGGAGGGCGATCCGTTGCCCGTGCCGCAGGAAGTGCGGAGACGGCTCAACGATGCAATGACCGATTTTCTCCTCAGGGACGACGGGGCAGAGTCCCTGATCGCGGAAGCTGCCGAGATGATCCAGTTGTTTGATGCTGGGATTGGGAAAGCCGATACCGTCCGTCAAGCCAACTCCGTCATAGAGGACCTGCTTGATGGCATGGCACTGTTGATGGCGCGTTACGGGACGAGAGGCAACATGCCGTCCTATGGTGAGCGCATCTACCAGCAGCTTGAACGTGCCCGATGGGACCTCTTCGACAGGCTTCCGTAGCGTCAAGTACGATACCCACAGGAGGAACGCATGTCACAGCACGCCGAAGTCATCAGAACCGCCCTCGACCGCCTCTACCAGCGGATCACGAACCCGACCGCCACGGACGCCGCGAGCCATCGCATCGCCCGCAAGGCCGTCGATCAGCTCGACAATCCCGAGGGCACGTCGGTGGACATCACCGGCATGACCATCGCGCAGGCGCAAGCCGTCGTGGAGTCGAATCAGGTATCCGCCGCTGACGCCCTTGAGCAAGAGAAGGGCGCTCGTGCTCGCACCACGCTGATCTCGTGGTTGGAGGATAGGCTCTGATGCACTACTCGAAGCGCATGATCGGAGAGCGGGCCGGTAACGGCGTCGTGCCCATGAACAGCCCCTTGCCCCGCCCGCCTCGCCAGACCGCCGTAGGCGAGCTGACGGATGGCCCCTACCCCCACTTCAGTGTCGCGATGCTGAAGAGTCTCAGCGCCACCGTGGAGGTCGACGTGGGCGCTGCGACCGTGAACCTCGAGGCCACGAACGGCGACCCGAACGACGCGGATGTGTGGACGGAGCTGGACACCGTGACGATCACCGCTGAGGCCGGGTCGCTGGAAGCGGTGGATGTCGCGTTCATGTACGCCCGCTTCACCGTGGCGGCGTCCGATCCGGCTCGCACCATCAAGGTCGACTTCTTCGGCAAGGGCTGAGCGTGCGCAGGCGCAGCCTGACGCTTGACCTGACGCCGCCTAGCGGCCCGATCAGGTTCAAGTACAACGACTTCGTGGTGAACGACGACTTCCCGGAGCTAGGCTTCGTGGGGCCGTTCAACACCGCGAAGTCCACGGCTGCCGTTGACCGCCTCGGGCGTAGGGGCATGGAGTACCCCGGCTCGAACATCCTGATCGCGAGAGCCACGCTGGTCTCGCTGAAGGACTCGACCATCGACAAGCTGCGGCAGCGCATTGGCGCTGTGTTCGACAAGAGCGTCGGCGGCAGTGAGAACCTTCAGGAGGCGGTGTTCCGCTTCCCGCCCGAGCCGCACCCGGTGACCGGCAACTACGTCCAGAGCGTCGTGAACGGCATCGGCCTGGACCGCACGGACCTGGAACGCGTCCTGAAGTCCACGGAGTACGCCACCGTGCACCTGGAGGAAGCCGATGAGATTCCCAGTGACGCGCACGACATGGTGCAGGAGCGCTCGCGGCAGGAGATCTACCACCGCACGCTGACGGTGAAGGACCTGTGCATGAAGCTGGCGATCACCTGGTCGCCGTTCGCTGGCCGGACGCTGACGTGGCAGGACGCGTACGAGATTCTTCTTCAAGATTCCTTGAACCGCGTGGGCGAGAAGCAGCTCCCACCGGACCACCCGATGCCCGGCTGGACGGTGGTGTCGGCCACCTGGAACCCGGCAGGTAACGATCACACCTGGGCGCGGTACGTCGGCATCCCGTTCCCGTACCCGTCACCGAGCGAGGAGTGGGTGAACGAGAACGTCGGCATCCGAGAGGTGAACGTCGACCCGGAGACGCTGCGGCACGACCGCTTCCGCTTCCGGGCGGGCGCCATCGTGAAACTCACGGACGGCACGCGCTCCTTCTCGGCGCTGCACAAGGGCAGCACCGTGACGCTGGTGGATGGTCGGAAGGTGCCGGACAAGGAGGTCGGCCTAGTTCTGCAACGCTACTGCATATACGCGTTCGGCTACGAGAATGAGAGCCGGGACCACCGCTCCGTCGAGAACTCCTACCTGATGGCCAACACGAAGATGCGCCGTCGGCATCAGCATGGCGACACGGACGAGCGTGAGGGGCGTGTAGCACCCAACTACATCGACGAGGCTGTCAGCCATGGCGGGCACGTCCTTCCCAAGGTTCCACGGGAGCGCATCGCCCGCTCCGGCAATACCATCGTATGCGGCATCGACCACGGCGGTGACCACCCGACCGCGATCACGTTCGCAATGTACCTGGAGCGCTCCAACTCGCTGATCTTCTTCGACGAGATGGTCAAGAGCGGCCAGAGCAGCTACGCGAACGCGGTGGAGGCGAAGCAGCTCAGCATCCCCGGCTTGACGCACATCTGGGGCTACGACCCGGCAATGAACGCCCGCGTGTTCGACAAGGACAGCGAGCATCGCATCGTGGACAACTACATCGAGGTCCTCGGCGACAACCTGTTCGAGGGCGCTCGAGGCGACCCGGCGTACGATGAACTCGTGAGGATGCTAGATGTGCAGGACGACTTCATCGCGCAGACGCCGTTGCCGAAGCTGATGGTGACGGAGAACTGCGAGCAGATCAGGAAGACGCTGCTGAACCTGTCGTGGCGCATGGTGCGTCGTCAGCGGAACAACTGGATGGTGGACGTGGGGGACTCCCTCAAGATCGCGGTCAGCATGGTCACGAAGGGCTTGGCCAAGAACGCCGTCGTCGATGTCGACTTCACGCCCCGCAAGGCGTTCTCGGACCGCTTCAAGCAGTGGGGCACGGGGAGGTAAGCCGTGACATCTCGAGAGCGTTGGCTGATCGACGTGCACGAGGGCGCGATGCTGGGTTCCTCGAGTCGAATCAGCGCGGCTGGCGCTGCGGCTCACGCTGCGAACGAGACGGGCTTCGGCTCAAGCTCGCTCGGCAAGCCGCCGCATCACAACCTGTTCGGCGTCAAGGCGACCGGCGCATGGGCGGGGGAGACGGTGGACCTGCCGACGTGGGAGGTCGTGAACGGTCAGCGGGTTGACATCGTCGCGAAGTGGCGCTCGTACGGTAGCTACCAGGAGTGCTTCGAGGATTACGCCGACATCATCCATCGTCTCTACCCGCACGCGGATCATCGGCATCCGGTCGCGTTCTTGCGTGGCTTGTTCCTGACTGGGCCGCGCCGTTGGGCGACGGACCCGTACGCGTTCGACAAGGCCGCTCGCATCCTCGGTGAGCACTGGGAGCTGCTGGACCGGCAGCGCGAGGCGTCGTACGCGACGCGGGTGGTGCTGCATCGGCTTTCGGTTCGAGATGTCTTGAACGTCATCGACGCTCACATCGACGGTGAGCCGCAGGCGGTTCTCACGGGTGACTTCGTGGGCCGCATCCGTCATGATGAGCAAGGCGGGCGCTTCGACGTGCGCCGGGAAGAAGGCTGACCATGTTCGATGTGTTCCAGACTCAGCTCCAAGAGGCCATCGTGCTGATCCTCGGCACGCTCCTGACCGCTGCCACCGGGTACGCGATCAACTGGATTCGACGCGCCGCGAAGCACGAGCGCATCAGCGCGTACCACGAGCTGCTCAGCGTCGTCGTCGGCGCCGCCGAGTCGGCGGTGCGCTCCACGAACCAGGTCTTCGTCGACCAGATGCGTGAAGCTGCACAAGGGGGGAACCTCAGCACTGGCGTCGCCCGAGAGGCCATGTTCAAGTCACTCGATAGCCTGAAGGCGCAACTGGGACCGAAGCTGCTGGACGAGCTGAAGAACTACCTCGGTGACCAGAAGAAGGTCGATGAGGTGCTGGAGAAGCAGATTGAGGCGGCGGTCGGCAAGGTGAAGGAAGCCGTGCCTGAGGCGACCAGCGAGATGATGAGCTTGCGTGCGCTGCGTGACCGGATCGCAGCGGGGCTGTAAGGAGTAGGTGATGTTCGAGGTTCCCGAGGAGCAGTTCGCCCCCGCGCCGATGGGCTTCCCGCCCATGATGGACGACATGGACTCGCTGTTCGATGGCCTCGAGCCTCCCGACATGTTCAGCGAGTCCTTCGGCATGATGCCAGGCTCGCCTGAGATTCCAGAGGAAGCACCCATCGTGCTCCAGGGTCGTGACCTGGAGCGCTTCACCTGGCGCGTGCAGCAGTCGCTCGCTCGCGCGAAGGTGAAGATGAAGAAGATTCACGCCGATGCGAAGCTCGACCGCATGGTCTACAAGAACGCGGAGCGTGAGCAGGAGTACCCGGGGCAGCCGAACATCACCACGCCCTTGTCATCGAACAAGGCTGACGGCCTGCTGTCCCACGTGGTAGACGCGATGGAGCACAGGCCGTACGCATCGTTCGTGCCGGAGGGCATCGGCAGCCCTGCCGAGAAGGCCGCTCAGGTGGCGCCCGTGTGCTCGGCGTACCTAGAGCGGGAGATCAACCGGGGCGGCAGCCGTGAGCGCCTCATCCGGGAGATGAGCAAGGAAGCGATCCAGGTCGGGACCGGCATCGGGAAGCTGGCGATGGTGCAGCACCCGAGCGGTGAGTGGTTCTCGACGGTGGTCGACATCGTGAAGCTGGAGCACTTCTACGTCGACCGCGTGGCGGTGCCGAACCTGAAGCACTGCTTCACGGCGTACGAGGAGCGCGTGCCGTTCTACCAGCTTCAGGAGATGGCCGACATGGGCCTGATCGACCCTGACGCGCTGGAGAAGGTGCGCGGCCTCTCCACGACGGTGCTGACGCCGACGGCTGAGGAGGAGGAGTCGGAGTTCCGTGAGGACTCGCACGCGTACCAGGAGGAGACCGCGATCCACAAGGTCTACTACTGCTACATGCGCTACCGCGCGGAGGGTGCCGCCACCGCTGAGCTGTACGAGGCGATCTTCGTGGACCACACGCAGACGCTCCTGTCGTGCGGCCTGAACTCGGTGCGGCACGCGTTCGACCACCCGCCGCTGGCGCTGCACCGCATCGGTAAGCAGGCGAAGCACCTGTTCGGTCGCGGCATCATGCGGCGCATGGACTCGATTCAGCAGATGGCCGACAACGCCATCAATAGCCACTTGGCGCTGAACAACCTCGCCGCCTCCCCGCCGTTCCTGTACCGGCAGAACTCGCCCTTCGGCAGGCTGATGAGCAGCGACCGCCGCATCGTGCCCGGCATCGGCATCCCCACCCTGAACGACCCGAACCGTGGCGATGTGCAGATGCTCGACTTCAACAACCCCGGCCTCAGCCTTCAGGACATCAGCGTCGCCACCGGCTTCGCTGACAAGGCCACCTTCACGGAGGAGGCCATCGGTACGCAGCAGGGCGGCAGGAAGACCCTGGGGCAGTTCCGGGTGGAGATGCAACGCGGCACCATGCGCGTGCGTCTCGACCTCGGTGACCTGGCGTACGACGCGTCGATGACCTGCACGATGATGTGGGCGATGATGATGGCGTACAAGATCAAGCCGAAGGGCATCGTGGAGGTCGAGGATGGCGGCAAGCTGCTCGCCACTCGAGACATCTACGAGGAAGAGATCACGCAGAAGATGGACGCGATCATCATGCCGATGGTGGAGCGCGGCCAGGTCGGCTTGCAGGACTTGATGGAGTTCGAGGAGGAGTTCAACAAGCGCCTCACGGAGGACATGATCCCCTCCGCTCGCCGCAGCGACCTGACCATCTACGTCACCGGCACGAAGATCATCGCCGACAAGGCCGCTGAACTCGAGATGCTGAACGAGTTGACGCCGCTGATCCTTCAGGGCATCGAGCTGATGAAGCAGGACTCGTACTTCAACTACCACGTGCGGAGCATCATCGAGGCGATGGGCTTCAAGGACGTGGAGAAGCGCATCCCGAACGATCCGGGTGTGGTGCTCGAAGACCCGGCGCAGCGTCAGGCACTCGGCGCTCCGCTGGCTGATACGATTACGCATTCGTCGAACATGGTCTGATGACCATCGAGGAGGTTCATGTCCAATCCCCGTCCCCGTCTCAGCGTCGCCGGTCAGCTCGTCGAGAAGATGAAGGAGCACTCGGAGAAGGCGGTCTCCCGCTTCTCGCCCCGCAACCTGAAGGACATCGTCATCTTCCTGGAGTCGGTTCACACCCAGGTGGTGATGGATTACGAGCACGTGCAGGACATGCAGACGTTGCTCAAGCAGCAGGGCAAGAGTGAGGTCCTGATGGAACTCAACGAGGTGCTCATGGCGGAACTCGCGAAGCGTGCCAAGCAGTCCAGTCCCGAGGAGGAAGTGACCGATGAGTGACCAGGCGTTCGATTACCGCGCCCTGCTCGGCGAAGACGACGAGAGCGTGCTCGACTCGTTGATGGCGGAACGGCAACCCGATGAGGCGCCCCCGAAGGAGGAGCAGCGTCGCGAGCCGGAGAAGCAGAAGAAGCCGAGCGGCGGGTACCAGATTCAGATCGCTCGCCTCCGCAAGGAGATCGAGGAGCTGGAGTCGAGGCTCTTGAACCATCGGGAGAAGGGCACGTACATCACGAAGGACAACGATGGCCGCAGCATGTTCGATCACCTGGCGTACCAGGAGGATCAAGTGCTGCTCGGCCAGAAGAAGCGGCAGCTCGACGATGTGCGTGACGCGGCTCGGGAGTCGCAGACGATAAGCGAGGCGCAGTCGCAGAAGATCGCTCGCTGGGCTGGGGCGTACCTGAAGCGCGAGGTGGGGTCGTACCCGGAGCACATGCGGAAGCGGCTGCAAGAGCTGTTCACGCAGCAGTTCCGGCAGTTGAAGGATCAGGGCACGTGGTCGAATCCGATGTACGGCGAGATGGAGAAGGCCGTCTCGGCGTTCGACAGCATCATGTCGAATGTGGTCGGCTTCATCGCTCGGGAGGAGTACCGGAAGCCGAAGGGTGACCGGAAGCCCGCACCGTCCGGCTTCGATGAGGATGACGACACCCTTGACGCGAAGCCTGATGATGACGAGGATGGGGATGACGAGTTCACGAAGGGCGTGATGGAGGCGTACGCCCGGAGGAGCGGCAAGAGCATGTCGGTCGCTGAGTATCGTAGACTCGAGCGCGAGAAGGCCGCTGAGAAGGCCAAGAAGGGAGCTGAAGCATGAGCGTGGACATTCCTACCCTGAAGCGTGCCGAAGCCCCGCAGCAGCCCGCTGAGGCCGTGTCGGACTGGCGCAAGCAGCTCGTCACCCAGGCGAAGGGCACCGCTTCGGCGCTGCGGACCCGTGAGCGGACCCGCAACCCGATGATCCCCGACAACTTCCTCGACCTCCATGACGCGGGCTTCCCCGCTGACCTGGTTGTCCTGCCCGTTCAGATTCCCCGTCCCGCTGTGCCTGGAGAGATGGCGCAGTACCGGGACATGCTCAACTACCAATGGCTTCATGTCCCCTGGAACGTCATCAGCAAGAACGGTGGTGAGGACGGCAAGGCGAACGTGCCTGGTGCCACGCCTCACGACATGGGCGGCGGGCATTTCGTCGCAGTTCTCGCTGGGCACTACCTCATGTTCGCGTCCCGAGAGCAGTACGAAGCTCGTCGTGCCAGCAACACGCTCAAAGCTGGCGAGTCCCTTCAGTACAAGATGGATCACCTGGAAGAGCAGAACAAGGCGAGCATGCGCTCAACGATGCGTCACGAGACGGATCACGTTGGGCCGATGACGCTGGAGCAACTGCTCGAATACGAACAGGTGATCGGTGATGAAGCCGCCCTCAAGGGCGTGCGCATCACGAGAGAGTAGAAGGGAATCCTATGGATGTAGTTCACCCGTTCATGCTGGTCGATGGCGACCGGGAGGCGATGGAGTTCCGCCGCGCAGGGTACGACGATGACCTGACGGAGCTGTCGCGGTACGTCGAAGGCGACCTCGTCTCCGTCGCATCAGGTGAGGTGCTGAAGAGCGTCATCACCACCCCGGCGAACATCCTGCCGCTCTACATCGCTGGTCAGGACTGGGACCAGCCGTTCGCGCTTCCGTACTTCGAGGAGCGCGGCGTTCCCCTCAACGTCATCCCGCAGAAGAACCTGTTCGTGATGACGTACCAGGGCGCGACCGCCAACGGCACCCCGCACGAGTTCGTGACCGCCGACCTCAACGCCGTTCGCGGCGGCGCTCGCCGGGAGATCGTGTACAACACGGTCGAGCGGTGCTACACCGTTCGCGCTGGTGCCACCAACCCGACCGTTCAACTCGTCGACGTGCACAAGGGTGCCGTTGGCGACACGAACGTCCAAGTGATCGTTCGCATCCTCGACCCGTACCTCGGCTCGTAAGAAAGGAGGGGAAATAGAGCATGGCTCAACGCGTATACGCAAACCAGCTTCGCACGCAGGACCATAACGCCGCCACCGTTTACCGTGGCTTCGAGCGCGTGACCCAGATCGAGTACGCGGGTGCGGGCGAGAACATGGTGGGCGAGGAGATGTACGGGATGGACGACCTCGGAACCGACGGTCTCCATCACGAGGTCTTCTTCCACACCGGTCTCCAGGGCCAGGCCGTCGTGCGCCCGGACAACGTCCGTCAGCGCTTCCCGATGGCAGCCTACCGCACCGCGTCGATCCTGATCCAGGGTTACGACCGGGTCGGCATCGCCCACGAATACTACCCGGAGGACCTCGAGGACAACCTCGCGGGCTTCGAGTTCATCGCGGGCATGGCGTCGGATTTGCCGAAGCTTCTTCGGGACACCGAGGAGGACCTGCACTTCCGCATGTACAACGAGGGCGAGTCCGCTGGTCGCCTCGTTGGCTTCGCCAACACCCCGCTGTTCGTGAACGGGAGCAGCTACTCGCTCCAACTCGTCGGCAACCCGACGTACTTCTCGGGTACGGCGGCGTCGAACATCATCGCTGGGGGCGGGGTGTCGCACGCGATGCTGCACCAGGCCATCCAGTACGGTGAGAACTTCATCGACGAGGAGGGCCGCACGAAGCCGCGCCGCATCGTGATGATGGTCGGGCGCAAGCAGAACCTCGACCTGGTGGCGATGTACATCAACCACGGGTCGAACATCGAGAACTTCGACCCGAACCGCCCGAACCCCTCGGCGGACCTCGCTGGTGTCAAGCTGCTCGCAACGCAACGCCTCGCGCAGCCGAACGACATCATCGTGTTCTACGAGGGCTGGGAGGGTCACATCAAGATGCGGGCGAAGTACCAGAACCGCGCTGACACGTGGGAAGAGGGGCATGCGCAGTACCGCAAGATCGTGTCCCAGACCCGGTCGCGCCTCGGCTACTACGCCTACAACAACCGGCTCGTCGTGCTGATGCGCGGCGCGGCCTGAGAGGGGGGTAGGACATGGCACAACGCGCTTCTCCTCCCCGCCTCGTTCCCCAGTTCGAGAAGGACGAGGTCGGCGCCGCCGAGGTGCTCGGCGCGGCGTTCGAGACGACCGACTTTGTCAACCTCGAGCAGTCGACCATCCGTCATAGCGGCGGCTTCGCGCAGGGTGTGTACGCCATCCTCCCCGAGAAGCACCACTACGACCGCTTGCGCTTCACGTTCGGCCCGACCACCTTGGGTGGCACGGTGACCGGCGCGATGCTGACGGTGTGGTCGCTGGGGGCCGATGGTGAGGTCACCATGTTCGGCCAGTCGACGCTGGGCGCCAATGGTCAGTTCCCGCCCATCGAGGGTGAGAACTACCAGGCGCAGTATTACCTCGCGGTCAGCCAGATCGCGGGCACGAACCCTGAGGTGAGCGTGAAGGCGTTCGTCCAGGGTGTGCATCAGGGCTACGTCCAGTAAGGACGCGGTTCAAGAATGCTCGAACTCGAGGGGCGCCCATGTGGTGCCCCTCGTCGTCTATACTCGCCCCATGAGGGAGGCGCATCGTGACGTTCACTGAACTCCTTGCGATGGTGCGACGAGAGATCATCGTCGATGACTTCGGTGACGCGTACGATGACGCCGATATCGAGGATGTCCTTTGGAAAGCATCGGTCGAGATCGCTGCCGCGTTCGACATGCCCCGCGCCATCGCTACGCAGGCCATCGGCCTGAACGCTACCGCCGTCACCCTATCCGTCAACGCCGCTCGCATTCATTCCGTCTCTGTGGGCGGGGACGACGCGGTTGCCGCTAGCATTCAGCAGGTCATCCGCATGCGGGCCGTCAGTCCCGGGCCGATCCGGTACTTCAACTTCGACCCGCGCCGAGCTGGCGGGCAGCTTCAGATCGCGCCTGCCTCGTTCGGTGGTGACATGACCGTGGAGTACACCGCGCAGCTCACCAGGCCGAACCCGTTGGGGCCTGAGAATCCGTGGCTGAACGCTCTGCCGCAGTTCCATCCACTCGTCGCGTACCGCGCTGGCGTGGCGCTGTACGAGATGGCCGAGCGCGAGAACGAGACGGAGCACTGGCAGCGCCAGTACGACATCCGCGCGTCTGAACTGTCGGCGATGCTGGGCCGCACCGACATCGGCGCCGTGATGATGAACGCTACGACCCAAGGGGGCCAGGGATGACCTTCGCCGAACTGCTCGAAGAGGTGATGGAGAACACCAGGGGCACGCAGGGCGGTGAGCAACTGCAACGCGCTGAGGCGAAGCGCTTGATGAACCTGGCGATGAATGAGATCAGCCTTCGCGTCGGCGTGCCGACGATGTACATCGACGTGCCCGCGAGCGGCTTCGTGACGGGGCGCTTCGCGTTGCCGAACCGGTTCCACCCGGAGGGCGTGAAGTACGTCGAGGTGGTCGAGGTGCAAGAGGGCAGCGCGAACGTGTCGTCCGAGTGGATGAAGAACCGGAAGCTGGCGCTGCTGTCGGTGGCTGAGGCGAACGAGTTCCATCCGAACTGGGAGGATGACGAGTACATCGGCCCGGCGTTCATGCTGTACAACCCCTTCCAGCAGAACGAGGGCTTCTTGCCGGTCGGGATCACCTCGGCGCGGTACCGCTTCCTGGTGCACGCAGTGCCGGACCCGATGACGGAGAATCAGCACGAGCCGTTCGCGACGCTGGATTACTGCGTGGACCCGCCTGCTCGCAGTGTCGGCGCGATGCCGAACTTCCACCGCATCCTGGCGCATCACGTGAGCTACGAGCTGCTTCAGCGTGCCGGTGACCAGCGGTGGCAGGCGTTCTACGCTCGCTACAAGGCGATGGAGGATGAGATGTTCTCCACCGGCACGCAGGCGCAGGTGTTCCTGCCGCAGTACCGCACGTCGAGGCGGGTGAGGCGCTATGCCTAAGCCGAAGATCAAGGAGCTGATGCGGCTCTTCAAGGCGCAGTTCGCTGAGGAGCAGGGTGAGGACATTCCGCTGCGGTTGCGGCACGAGGCGCCTGACGTGGTGTTCGCTTCGCTGCTCGACCCTGAGGATCAGCCGGGCAACACCTCGACGATGCCGATGGAGGACCTGTTCGCTGAGGGTACCGGCATGAGCCTGGAGGAGGAGCTGGCGAGCATGCTTGGTATGGGCGGCGGGATGGGCATGGCGGACCCCGCGATGATGGGGATGGGGGAAGACCCCATGATGGCCGAGGAAGGCCCTCCTGGGCCACCTGGGGCCGCAGGTGGCATGCCGATGATGCCTCCGATGGGACCTGAGGGGTTCTGACGTGCCGCAGAGCGTGCTTGAGGTCCCGCAACTGACCGGTCAGAACCGCAACATGGTCTACGGGCAGCGTGAGGACAAGCCGCTCATGCCGTACCGGGTGTTCAACCTGGTGCCGGATCGTCAGGGTGGGTACGTGCCGTTCGGTCGCCGCGTGCGGCTCGAGAGTGACGCAACGCCAGTCGCGTTGACGCATATCAGCCGCATCATCGACTATGACGAGAGCGGCATCTCGTCGTACCGCACCACGGCGGCGACGAATGGGAAGTTCCAGCTCTTCAAGGGCGCGGAGACGTTCGCTCAGCAGGTCTCTACCGATTACCCGAGCATCGTTGACGCGGTGCACATCGATAACGCGGGCGCGTACATGAGCCGGGACGCGTTCCTGGTGTTCGACCGTCAGGACCGCGTGATGGAACCCATCTCGATCAGCACCGCCATCGAGGCGGAAGCGTTGCCGGGTACGACGGTGATGCAGATCACCGGTATCGGCAACATCAACGACATCGAGCACAACGGCGGCACGTTCATCTTCGTCACCAGCCAGGGGCACATTCAGCGCTCCACTAATGAAGGCACGACATGGTCAGGAATCACTCAGTTCTCCGGTGCGAACATGAGTTCCGTGATCTACGCGAACGGGCGATGGCTGGCATCGGCCCGGAACGGTACGGCGTACTACTCGGACGATGATGGGCTTAGCTGGACCCAGCAGAACATCAACGGCGGCGGTCTGCTCGTGACCTCCGTGGTGCACGTGAATGGCAACATCCTGCTGGCGAGTGGTGCGAAAATCTGGCGCAGCACCGACCTTGGCGATTCGTGGACGGAGATCGACAACCTGACCGGGGTGAGTCGGACGTACGAGGTTCAGCGACTCGCCGTAGACAAGAGCCGTAACGGAATACCGTTCTCGATCCTTGGGCCGTGCTCGGTCAACCTTGGGAACCAAAGCGTATTCCACAACACTGAGATACCCGATGGTACGGACGGTGCGCACTTCGCTCCCCAGTCACTTCGTACCGGCTTCCTCTCGGTTGCCTCCGTACAGATCACTGTTGCGAATGCCGGAACCTCATGGTGCGAAAGCAATAACGCTGGAACCTGGGTTGCCGTCAACGGCATCACCGGAGAGGTCTACAGGGGCGAATGGACCGAGCCTATGCCAGCGGCGCAGTTCACGAGTTGGCCAACGACGGCTACGCTCGGCGGCTTCGGCTCGTTGCGCAAAGTGAAGTGGAACCCGGTCCGTAACTCCTGGGCCATCGTCGGCGGCTCTGGCCCCACGAACGCTCAGCCTCGCGTGTGGCACAGCAGCGACGGGAACTCATGGCAACGTATCACGGAGATCGAGAACACCATCCTTGAAGAGTACACGTCAGGAGGAAGGGCGATTCAGTCCGTTGCGTTTGCAGACAATGGGGCTGCGATCTACGTGGGGGAAGGCGGCATCATCGCGAACACCGCTTCCCAGATTGCGCTGAGGCGCGGCACGTACAACGTGTTCTTCGTGTCTTACTTCAATACGCGGGCGGGGCGCTTCGTGTTCGACTTCAACCGGCAATCCATCGTGCTTGGGCAGGAGTTCGGGAACCTCATCACTCTCGCTGCCCAATCGCAAGAGGCGCTGGTTGCGAATAACGCATGGTTGAGCGCCGAGGTGGCCGAGGACTTGCGCCTTGACGTGTACGTGCAGTTCCTTTCCGAGGGTGGCGATGTCGACTCGCAGGAGAAATCGCTTCAGGATTTGACCGCTCAGACCACTATCCGGTACGCGTTCACCACTGAGTTCCCGGAGACCGGCGATGGCCTGGTGGAACTCGAGCGGCAACTGGACGTGCTGCCGCTCGGTCGCCAACTGACCGTGGATGGCGGCGCGACGACAGCGGTCTTCGAGCAATCTCGAACCGCGATCCACAACGGGCGCGTGTGGGGCATGGCGTCGCAGGACGAGGACCGCTGGAGCCTGGAGGACGGCATCAGCCCGGAGATCGCGAACCAGTTCAACCGCTTCGTGCTGAGCTACACGGAGACCGGCTGGGCGAACCTGATGAACGATCAGAGCTACATCCCCATCCAGCCGACGCAATCCCAGAGCTTCACCGGCATCCTCTCGACCCCGAGCGGCTTGATGGTGATGTTCGACAACGAGGTCTTCCTCGTCAACGGCGACGCCGCGTTCGGGAACCTCAGCGTGGAGCTGTACCTCGACATGGTCGGTTGCGATGCAGGCACCAGCCCTTGCAAGCTCGGCGGCTTGCCGTTCACCATCTGGGATGGCAAGGTGTGGCTGCTTCAGGCGGGTCAGGCGACGGAGATCAGCCGCGATCAGTGGCTCCGTGAGGACCCGTTCGTGCGCATCGTCCCGGAGCCGCAGACGCGCAGCATCCTGGCGCTCACCGAGGCGGGTCGGGTGCTGCGGTACGTGGTGGATGACCAGTTCTGGCTCACCGACGCTGTGACCAGGGACGGCGAGGCGGTCACCGAGATGCTGCCTGCTCCTGCCGAGGAGACCGGTACGCGCTTCGTGCGCTCCAACGGTGAGGTGTGGGTCACGCGGCGCGATGGCGACCCGGACTCGCCGCACGTCGTGTTCAGGGACCTGGACTTCGGCGCCCCGGAGAGGCGCACGCCGCTGTACGTGGTGAAGGTCGGCACTCAAGGGCCAATGGCGCAGCTCGAGTACGACCGGGATGCTGGTGGTTACGACGCCGCTGTCCTGCCCGCGTTGTTCTACACGGCGGGCGCGTCAACGAACGGTGACACGTTCGAGACCATCGACCCGCAGGCGGGCGGCATACCGCCGATCATGCAGGAGATCGGGAATCGGAACGTTGGCATCATCTCGTGGCGCTTGCCGTTGCGCTCTACGCGCTCGTTCACGATTGATGCACGGCTCGAGCTGCGCGGCATGTCGTACCTGGACTCACTGAAGCTGCCGCTGCGGTTCGTGTTCGCTGCCGGGGGTGAGTTGCGGTGAGCATGCGTTACCCCGGTGGCGTGAGCAAGAATGAGCTGGAGATCAGGCTGCGGCGGTTGCAGGACGACGTGCTGAAGCTGCTGAACAAGCGCAACGAGGCTGACATTCAGCGCATCACTACGGCGACCATCGCGAACATCATCGACACGATCAGCTTCGGGAACATCACGGGCGTGCCGTTGACGTTCCCACCGAGCGCCCACACGCATGGTGAGGCTGACATCGTGGACCTGGACAAGTACACCCAGGCCGAGGTTGATGCGCTGCTCGGGACGGTCAGTGGCCGTCCTGGCATCACGTACCGCACCATCCCATCGGGCGTCACGGTTGAGGTCAACGCCGGAGAGCAGTACCTTGTGTTCCAGGAACTCGTGGTCGAGGGTGAACTGTTCATCGACGGTGGAGAGGTTGTGGTCCTATGAGTACGGGCATCGTTCTCGGGGAGGTCGCAACGCCGACCGCGCCTCCTGCTGGGTACGTCCGCATCTTCATCGACGAGGCGGACGGCGCGTGGAAGGTGCAGAACAGCGCTGGCGTCGTGACGCCGGTCGGCGGGGTGGGGCCGACGGGTCCGACTGGCCCCGCTGGCGATGATGGCGCCGATGGTAGGACCATCCTCAGCGGCGCCGTGGCGCCGACCACCGAGGGCGAGAACGGCGACTTCTACATCGACACGGCAACGAGCACGATCTACGGCCCGAAGGCGTCGGGCACGTGGCCGTCTGGCGTGAGCCTGGTCGGTCCGGAGGGGCCGGAGGGTCCGGCTGGGGCCACTGGGGCTACCGGTGCGACGGGCGCTACTGGCCCAGAAGGCCCAGCAGGCGATACGCACGTCCCGGACCCCGCCATGGAAGCGGATGGCCGCTCGCTTGAAGTCGCTACCGGCGCTCTGGTGTACGCCGCAGAAACGAGCAAGGTCGGGCATACGCACACGCTGTCGGACGTGACCGACGCAGGCACCGCCGCCGCTGCCGCTTCGACAGACTTCGCAACGGCGGCACAGGGTGGGCTTGCCGACACCGCCGTGCAGCCTGCCGCCATCGCTGACTTCGTTCCCGCCACCGGCTTCGATGCGATGGTCGCACTCACCCAGGCCGCGTACGACGCGCTCACACCCCCTGATGCCAACACGATCTACTTCATCACGGACGCCTGATGAAACTCGGCAGCGCGGACATCGCCGCGATCAAGCTCGGCGCGGTGGGCGTGACGAAGGTCATGCTCGGCGCGGTAGAGGTCTGGAACGGCGACAGCGAGCCACCACCTGAAGCATTCTGGGACTTCTCACCATACCCCCCAGGCGAGCAACCGGACGATTGGACCGCCCGCTGGAACACGGCCAACGTAGCCTGGTCCATCCGGCTGCACCCAACCGGGAGTGGCGGCACCGACTTCGACACCTACGCGCTCGGGGCGCCCGCCGGGTGGACTGCGCGCTGGAACACCGCGAACGTCACGTGGGAAGTTGAGGAGGGCGCGTGAGCAAACGGCTGATCGGAACCCACAGCGGCACGGGACGCAAGCTAATCGCGTGGGATGAACTAGACAACGCAGACGACATCGAGGTGCTTGCCAAACTGCGCGCGTCTACAGACGGCGGCACCGCGGGCATGGGCGTCGGCGCAATCGTCCTACGCGCGAGCGGCGCGGCGGGTTCGGAGAACGCCTTCGTGTTCACCCAACTCACAGCGGGATGCAGCATCCGTAGATACAGCAACGGCGGCGAAGCGCAACTCCAATACGGTGGCGGCGCGAGCGTAACCGTCAACCAGTGGTATTGGCTGCGCGCGCAAGCGATCGGCACCGCCCTCAAACTGAGGAACTGGCGCGACGGCGACGCCGAGCCCGGCACGTGGTCCGCTCAAACGACCTCCGCGTTATTCGAGAGCGGTTGGGTAGGTATCGGGCACGGGGCCACTTCGGGTGTCTTGAGTTGCGATTTCTTCTCCTACGGACTGAATGGAGCGCCCGCTCCGGGGCCGACGTGAGGCACGCGGCCCTAGCCACCCTCGCCGTCCTGTTCATGCTCGTGCAAGGCACCACGCACGCGTGGGTGTGGACCGCGTTGATGCTCGCTGCGATCAGGAGCGATTGGAGGCGCCATGAAGCGCAAGCCCGCCAAGGCTGAGGCGAGGGAGAACGCGTACCGGCTGGTGTTCATGGCTGACCCGTTCATGCGTAACCGGCTGGAGGTCATCATGGCCACGGGGTCGGACGCGTTCGAGGACTCGTCCGGTTCGAGAAGTCTCGAAGCGCTGCTGAGGGGTCTCGTGACGGGAGCGCCGCTATCGTCTATGCTGTGCCGAGAGGACATCGTCCCGCGTGTCCGCGAAGCCATCGAGCAGTTGTTCCAGTACCGAGATCAGGGGCGATTCGAGGTGAAGCATGGCCATTGAGTTCTTCCTCCCCGTCATCGCCAACATGATCCAGGGCGCAGCGGCGAGCGGCATGGCGAACGCCCAAGCGCGTGAAGACACCCGACTCGCTCGAATGCGCCGCGCTGAACTGCAACCACTCATCGACCGCCTGCGCAAACCGACCGACTTCACCGGCCTCGAGGAGGGCATGCTGCGCGACTTCTCCCGAGCGTCGGACCAGATGGCTGCGGAGAGCGCCATGAGCGGCATGACCGGCGCCGGGCGTGGTGGCTTGGATCATCGCCGCTCGGACATGCTGGGTCAGATCATCGCGGCGCTTGCCGAGGCTCGGATGACCGACGATCAGCAGAAGCAGTACATGCTCGCGCAGCTTCTCAGTGACCCGTCGATGTACGAGGGTGAGCGGCAGGGTCCGAGCATGGGCACGAGCCTCTTCGGTGGCGCTATGGGGGGCTTGGGCGCCATCCTACCGGCCTTCCTCAGCACCCAGGAGGGTTTGGACATCCTGCGCGGCCTGATCCCGCAGCGGACGCCTCAGGCATCACCAGGCATGTTCGACACGAGTGGCATGGGTGCCGTGCGGGGCCTTGGCGGTGACCCGGATGTCCTGTTCGGACCGCCGCCCACCACGCGGCCCGCCGCAGTCAACCGGGGCACGAACCAACCCGCTTTCTTCGACGTGAACTGAGGTCACGATGGCGCAACCCGACGGCTACGACATCATGATCCAGCAGTTCCTCAGGAACCTGGAGGCCACCCCTCAGGCGGTGGAGACGGGCTTCGCTCGCCAGCGCGAGGAGCGCCTCATCGGCGAGGAACGCACCGACCGTGACCGCCTGATTGGCGAGGAGCGAGCCGACCGGGATCGGGTCACGCAGGACAACCGCGCCGAGGATCAGCGCATCCGTAATGAGCAGCGCGAGCAGCAGTTGACGGACGCGGCGACGAACATCCGCATCCGACAGATCGAGCGCCTCACGGAACTCGGCGCATTCATCGACCCAACCGGTGACCAGTTCAGCCTCGTGCGCACCATCATGGACGGCCTGAGCGGCACCCCTGCGGAGCGCGGTCAAGCCCTCCTGGATGCGACCATCTCCGGCTCGATGATGCTCGAGGACGGCACCGAGGTGAACGTCAACTCACTCCTGAGCGAGCTTGAGGCCACCGCTCGGAGCACGAAGCTGAACGAGAACTGGCTCGACACTACGGTGCAGGGCATCATCCAGTTCCTTCACGACCCGGCTGGTGACCCGGAGCTGAAGCGGGCGTACCTGGAGCGCAGCGTGCTGCCAAGCTCGATGTTCAGCGAGAGCATGAAGGACTCGATGCTGATGGCGGCAGGTGTGGGCGACCCTGAGCTTCGCGCTCGGATGATCGCCGAGCGCAGTCTCCTCGACGCGCAGATCGAGGGGCAGCGGGCAGCGACGGCGCTCACCACCGCGCAGGCCGCTCGCACCTGGTTCGACCTCAGCGAGCGTAGGCGCTTGAGCGAGATCGAGTACGAGACCGCCGTCGCTGAACTTGCGACCAGGGTGCAGAACAACGAGATCACTGCCACCACCGCATTTGCTCAGTTCGGCTACGTGCCCGAGGGGCAGGCCGGTGAGGCGTTCGCCCGCAGGATGGGCTACGGCTCGGCTGAGATGGCTCGGGAGGCCGGGCGGCACATCTGGAAGCGCCTTCAGAACAGCGAGGACATCCACCACCGGCTGCTTCGGCTGAACGAGGACCTGGTCGGCAGGCAGGTGGCGAGGGCCGACATCGACAACGCGATCCGGGAGATCGAGCGCGACAGCATGGCGGTGTACAAGGCCATCGAGGACCAGGCGAACCTGGCCGCGTTCGCGTTCGGCGCCGCCGCTCTCGGTGACACGCACACCCTCCAAGTGCTCGAGGCGATGTCTGTGGATGAGCGCTACATGGACACGCTCGGCATTCTGGACTTCGAGGGCCTGAGGGGCTTGGCGTCCGAGATCGCTGAGGACGCCGAGCAGGCTCGGGCACACGAGAAGGCCGGTAGGCAGCTTGAGATCGCGAGCGGCGAGCTTGCGTTCACCCAGGACCTCGACTCGTACGTCGAGTCCATCGGGATGCGCTTCCTGTACTCGAGCACGTCTCTACGGGCCGATGGCAGCACCGACCTCGCCGAGGACGTGAACCAGTTCGTCGACTCCATGCCGCGCAATCAGATCGGGAACCTCGGCGTCACCGATGACGTTCTGCGTGAGCGCCTGATGGGGGCCGCGCACCGTGCGAGGGCGGCACAGGGCCGTGAGATGGGCGCGGTCATGATGGACATGCTGCTGGCCACGCCTCCCGACCCGGAGAACCCTGCCGCTGTCGCCCTGTGGAAGGATCAACTCGTAGCGGCTGGCCTGTCGGTCGGGTACGACGACGCGTTCCTTCAGTCGGTCACCGCGAACGTCGGCGATTCGTCTGCGCTGCGGTTCCAGCGCACTCGAGTGGAGATCGCCGAGATCGTGAGCCGCTCGGCGAACCTGAACGCGAACACCCGCAACACGATTGCTCGGATGGGCTTGATCCCGTACGAGCAGAACCTCATGTACGCGCAGACGCGCCTCACGAACGCGAACGCGGCGCTGACCGAGTTCGAGCTTGAGCAGTTGATGGTTGAGGAGCTGGAAGACGGCAGCTTCCAGATGACGAAGGAGCTGCATGACATGCTCCTCGCTGACGCGAACGCGTTGGCGTCGGCGGCGAACGACATGATCCGCTCGTCCATCTGCACACTGACGACCGATGCCCCCTTCGCCCAGTCGACATTCAACGAGGGAAACGAGGACTGCGTGGCCGCGAGGGACACGCTCCAGGAAGCGACCCAGAACATCCGCCTGCTAAACCTGGCCACCATCACGGGTGATGGCAGCTACCTGTTCGACCAGAGCCGCATCATGGACCCGACGCTCCAGAGCCAAGACACGTACAACGCGTTCAGGAACCTGGAGGACTTCAACTGGGACGCGTACGAGTCCCTCGATGTCGACGGCATGACCGGCCTGTACGCCGCAGTCAGCCGGGGCCAACTAGACCCAACTGACGCTGCTGCCGTGAACCGGGCTATGGCTGACGCGATTGCCGAGATGGAGGCCGAGAACCGTCAGGCGCATGACGCCGAGCGTGGCCTCGCAACGCTGAATGTCGGCTCGAACGACTGGATGCGCATGGCTCCCGGCCAGCGTGAGGGCTTGATAGCGACGACACCGGAGTGGCAGCGCCTCGTGCGCGAGGTCATGGAGGGCCGCGAGATCGGCGATGCTGAGGCTCGCAGGCTGACGCGCCAGTTCGGCTTCCTGATGCCGGGCGTGGCGGGTGGCTTCAGCGACAACCTGGCACACCTGGGTGCCATCGAGAACCAGCCGGAGTTCCGTGAGACCTTGAACCGCCACGTGGCCGAGGCGCGTCGCTTGCGGGAGATGGCGCCGCAAAGCGATGACGAGTTCCTGCCTGCCGTTGGCCGTGACGGTGCAGCGTTCACGCCTCCCCGTAGCCTGAACCCGATATCGCTGTTGCAACGCGCGGAGACGAACCCTGCATCTCGCTTCCCGGTGTCGGAGAACCGCTCCGTGACGACCGAGCAGTACATGCCAGAGGAAGCGTTCGAGGTGCTGTTCGAGGCGCTGATCCAGGCCGAGTCCACCGGCATGCACTTCGGTGGACCGGGCACCGTCGCTGGTCCAGACGAACTGACGACCAGCCACAGGGGTGCCGCTGGCATCTCCCAGATCATGCCGACCACCGGACCTCAGCCGGGCTTCGGCGTGAGGCCGCTGGCAAACGCCACCGAAGAGGAGTACCTGCGCTTCGGTCGCGATTACCTGGCGGGTCTCATCAACTACTACAAGGGCGACATCCTGAAGGGCGTGGCGGCGTACAACCACGGTCCCGGCAACGTCGACAAGACGATTGCCGCTCGGGGCGTGCAGTGGTACACGATGCTCCCGCCTGAGACTGTCGACTACGTGAAGAGCATCGCGAATAGGGTCAACCCGCAAGCTGGCACGCAGGCGCAGAGGTAGAGTGACGCATGGCGTCTAGCATCCGGCAACTCGGCAGGAGCCTGAGGACCGGCCAGGAACTCGGCCACACCCTCGCCACGCCCGGCGTGTTCAACCCCGCCACGAGCCTCACGGGTCCCGTGTCCATCCGGCAGCTCGGTCGCCAGATGCGCGGCGTGGATGACGAGGAGGAACCGACGGGCATCGCACGCTTCGTCAGCGACCTGCCCGCCCCGGTGCGTGAATCGGTCGGTGGCGCCCTGCGCGGCGTGGCGTCGGCCCTGGCGCCGTTGCAGCTCCCGCAGGACGTGTTCTTCTCGGTGATCGCCGGGTCGCTCGATGACGAGACGACCATCACGCAGCGGTTCCAGAGTATGGAGTGGGGCAAGTACATGCCGGGCGGCGACGTGCCCGCTCGACCCGCGAGTGGTGAGGAGGTTTTCGACCTGCTCGGTTTCGAGCCGCAGGTCGCGAAGTGGGCGGGCATCGCTGCTGACCTGACGGCGGACCCGTTGATCTTCGGCTCTTGGTTGCGTCTGGGCGGGAAACTGAGCGGCATCCAGGACCTCACGAGGCTCGGCGACCGGGTGGATCACTTCATCTCCCCGATTGGCATGGGCCGCGAGGTGGTCGGCGTCGCTCGCCGCTCGCAGCACTTGAGCAACTTCATGGACACTCGGATGGATGCGCTGGCGCGGCTGATCCGTAACCCGGACTCGACCCTGTTCGGCATTCAGCGCTTCGGCGAGAAGACCACGAAGGTGCTCGACCAGATTCTTCCGCGTGGCCAGATGCTCCGCATCCGCTTCGGCAACGAGATGGGCGCGGAGATGCTGAAGGTCGTGCAGATGGGCAAGGAGCAGGGGCGTCGAGTCAGCGAGGAAGCGCTGACGATGCTTCAGCGTGCCCAGCAGGGGCGCCTCGGTAGCGACGCGGATGACATCGTGCGGATGTGGATTCGTACCCTTGAGGATCAGGTGCACGCGTACAAGAACAATCTCGAGGGTCTACAGCCGATAGTTCGGGACGCAATCGAGCGCGAGGCCTACAACGTGAACCAGAACCTCGGCTTCCTCTCCGTACTCGAGGAGTCGAGGATGGCTGGCCGCATTGCCGATGAGCAGTTGGCGGGTGCGTTCGGTGACATCTTCCGGGTCATCGACCGGGCTGATGATGCCGGTCGGCAGCCGCTTCGAGAAATCTTGAACGAGGTCGCGTCGGCGGGCACGCCCCTGCTGCGTGAGGCTCGCGAGAACGTGGCGAACGTCGCCGCGCAGCAGGCTCGCCGGGCGGCGGGAGCTACGGACCAGACCATCATGCAGGCCGAGCGTCAAGCGGTCGACGTGTTCAACCGCTACCTGCGCGACACCGCCCTGATCGACGCGCGTCTCGGCCTCGAGACCAGCGGGTTCGGCTTCGTCTCCAACCAGATTCGCCTGCGCGGCCTTGAGCTGACTGGCGAGTCCGCCATCGGGGACCGGGCATGGCAACGCCTCCTCGCCGCTGGCCTGCGGAGCAAGGAGGACTACACGAAGCTGATGGGTGAATCGACGGGCATCAAACTCCGCTCGACCATCTCCCGTGAGGCTATCGAAAACAACGAGCGGCTGCGTCGCCGCTTCGCCCACCGTTCAGCCATCGAGGGTGAGATGCAGCGCATCGCTGGCCGCAACGAAGCGGAGCGCATCTCGAACATCGGCACCTACACCGGTCAGGTTGAGGACTTGATGGAGCGCGTCGGTACCCTCGCGACGGCGGTGCGCACCTCGTTCCGCAACTTCCCGGACCTGACCACGAAGGCCGCTCGCCGGAACATGCAGCAGCTTGAGGAGGCCGTCGATTCGTACGGTCAGGCGATGTGGAACATGATTGGTGCGGGCGCTGAGGGTGGCGGTAGCGGCGCTCGTGAGGTCGGGCGCTTGATGCAGGTCGAGAGCCGTCTTCAGAAGCTCCTCAGGAAACAAGCGGAGCTGCTTGAGCAGGTGCCGACTGCGTCGTACCCGCCGCAGACCCGGTGGACGGTGCCGGAGTCGGGCCGTCAGTGGCTTCGGGAGGCCCAGGAGCAGACCGCAAGCCTGATCGAGGACCTTGGGTCTGCGATGCTGGCCCGGAAGACGGCCAGGGAGCAGATCAAGCAGGCGGCTGATGCTCGCCGCGTCGCCGCTCGCGAGGCTCGAGACGTGGATGGCATCCCGATGGAGGGGTCGCGTCGGGCGCTCGATGACATCGGACGCCAGGCGGTACGTGAGGCGGTGCCTCAGTCCGATGCCCGAACGGTGGCGTTCCTGAATGACCTTCAGGTGCCTCTGGCGGGCCGTAACGCGACTGCTGAGGACATCCTCGCCGCCCGCCTGTACAGCCGCAAGTACAAGACCATCCAGGAGGCCCTGGACGCTCCCATCACCTTCTCGGAGATGCTCGACGGCATGGCGAGTATGCAGGCGCTCGACCTCGGCGATTACCTCCAGGGGTTGATGAACGGGCACCTGCGTCGCGCGTACGCCATCTTCCAGGACCCGAACGACTTCAAGACGTACACCGACGCGTTGCGCATCGGTCGCATCATTCCGTCGCGGTTCATGGACGAGGACGCCATCTTGCCTGCTCTCGCCGCTCGGAACCTGGACAACGAGGGTCGCCTCATCATGGAGTACAAGAACGCCATGACGCGAGGCGGGCGCGGCTTCATGCTGAGCCATAGCAAGATGGCCGATCACCTGCTGGCGAGCGGCGCTGACCCGGCCAGGGTGCGGGCAGCGATGCGCACCATGCTGGAGACCATGCACGCCGACAACGCGCCGATGCGCTCCCTGCTGCACAAGCTCGACGAGGTGGTGCCAGCGTACCGGCAGGCCATGAAGCGCCGAGAGCAGGCATCCGCCCGGTTCGATAGCGAGCAGCCTCGCTTGATGGGTGAGCGCTTCTTCGATCCGCGCGAGGAGCTGACCGACTCGATGCTCGAAGCGCTCGGCGAGTACGCGATGGCGCAGATGAGCATCACGGAGAGCGCCACGATTGCGAATCGCGTGGTGAGCAGGCAGGATGTGCTTCAGAACGCCCTGGTGCTGGGCCGGAGGCGCGGCTACGTGCGGGACAGCCCGTTCACGGATGAGTTCGGTACGCGCTTCGTGAAGTACGCCGACGAGGGCACCGTCATCCCCGGCTTCGCCGGGAAGTACATCCACCCGTACCTGGCGCAGGAGCTTCAGCGAGCCACGGCGCTCGGCACGCAGGACATACCGGCTGGTCTGACGCGGTTGCGGTCCCTGGTGACGGGCGGTTTCCTCGCCAGCCCGAACGTCATCGCCGCGAACTTCATGGGTGGCCTGTACCAGGCGGCGACGGTGGGCTTGAACCCGTTCGTGATGACGCGCCGGTTGATCGAGACGTTCGGGGATGTCGACAGCATGGCTCGCGGTCGGTACTCGGACCTGATCGCGGAGATGAAGCGGCACATGCCGCTCGAGACCAGCTCGCTGTCGTACCAGGACTTCGTGCAGGGCCTCCGGCGTGTTCGCCTCGACGAGTTCGGCCTCGATGGTGGCGGCATCAAGCGCTTCGGTGACCAGATCGCGCACGTGTACGAGGGCTTCTTGCAGCGTCCCGGCATCGGCAAGTTCCGCGCTCGCTATGCGGGCCTGGAGGGCTTCCAGTTCACGGAGAACTGGATGAAGGTTGCCGGGTACGCGGAGATGAAGAGCCGCCTCACGCGGCGCTTGGGGAACCGCACACCTACCCCGGATGAGGCGTTGCGCATCCAGCAGGAAGCAGCCGAGTTCGCTCGCTTGATCGTGTTCGACTACTCGGAGCTGCCCCGCTCGCTGGAGCGCCTGAAGAACTATGGCCTGGTGCTGTTCCCCGGCTTCACGTACTTCCTGGCTGGCCGCACGCTGAATGCTGCGCTGCGTCGCCCTGGTGCCGTGGCGGTAGCGGACCGCATCAGCGAGGCGATGTCGAACGCGTCGCTGAGCATCGAGGATCAGGTGGCGCTGCTGCTCGGTACGCCTGACTGGATGCAGATGGACCAGGGCGTCCCGATGCCGTTCACGGTGCGTCGAGATGAGGCAGGTGACCGGAAGGTCAGCGTCATCCCGATGGCGCAACTCATCCCGACGCAGACGTTGTGGGATGGGCACTGGGGGCAGGGCAACCCGTTCGCGGAGAGCGTGGCGGGCGGCGGCGTGTGGGGGCCGTTGGCCGAGGTGTTCATGGCGATGGTGCGCGGCGATGACGAGGCGCCGCTGAGCGCTCAGTTCGGCAATCGCGTCTTCGATGCCGACTCTCGGGGCGTCGAGAAGGCCCGTGACGTGACGCGGTTCCTGTTCAACACCATGGCTCCGAGTATCGTGAAGAAGAGCATCACGGTGGACAACAACAACGAGTTGGCGGGCTTGTTCCCCAGCATCCCGAGCATGTTCCGGGACCTGTCCACCCCCATGCCGACAGAACTCGCTGAGCGCTTCTACAGCTTCGACGAGCGCCGCTCCGGCAGGCCGGACAAGACGTGGCGCGAGAACGTCCTCTCGAGCTTCCTGCGCTCCCCTCAGGTGATCGCCTTGGATGGCCCCCTGGCGGGCATCAGGCGGGAGTTGACGAACGCTCGAGCAGACTTGAACCGGGAGCTGTCGTCGTTGCGCACGAAGTTCAATCGGGCGAGGATGGCGCAGCGTTTCGATGAGGCGGACAAGCACCGGGCGCGGATGGAGGAGTTGGAGCGGGAGTTCGCTCAGGAGTGGCAGATGTACCTGGACTTCAACCGGGAGCATCAGGAGCGCCAACAGCGGAGCCGGGCCGAGTGAGTCAGCTTCGGGTCGTGCCGGAACTGAGCCTGCGGGGCACGAAGGACTACGGGTACTTCGAGGCGTCGTTCGCTCTCGGTCCGGTGCAGGTCGGCGTGACGGGCGACAACAGCTACGAGGTGTTGTTCGGTCGCATCTACTCGCTGCTGCTGGTGAAGGATTCGAGAATACTCGAACTGTATCGCTTGTCCGTAAGCGATCAGACGTGGACGCAGGTGACGAGCCTGCTACCGCCACTGTTCGACGATGCCATCCCGGAGGGTGCCAGGCACCTCACGTTCGCGTTCGACCAAAGCGCTCGCGTCATCGTGGCGTACGAACTGAACGGTGAAATCGTCGTTACCAGGTGGGACCCGTTCACGAACCAGTACGTGCAGAACGTCACCTTTGCCGGTCTTGACCCGTGCATCATCATGGATGCCACCGTTGCCGATCCGCGCGGCTTCCCGGAACCGTACCGTACGCTGTACATGGCGGGCGTGAAGATCATCTTCCAGTGGATACCGAACGGTGAGTGGCTCGAGAACGCCATCTCGGACAGCGACATCCTGATCTTCTACCTGACACCTGACCGGTTGGGTGTGCGCTGCCGGGCGCAGCGGCAGTTGTTCAACACCGTGCTCACCATCCACGACTTCGACGACCCGGTCGTGATGGACCGAGCCGTGCCCGTCTCGGCCCGGTACCAGCTCCTCGTGTCTGATGCGGCTGGTGACGTGCTGCCCGAGATGCTGCTGTCGGAGCTGTACTTCACCGAGTTGATCCCTGTGTTCGAGCCGGTGGACCCCCTCTCCGCTACCGTAGCCCCGGAAAATCTACGAGCGGAAGAGGACACCTGGAACCAGCCGGACGACGATGAACTCGGTGCCACCGTGACGCCAGAGGCGGTGCGGGTGGATAGCGACACGCTGCCCGTGACGGATGACGACGGCCTTGACGCCACCGTATCGCCGGAGGCGGTGCGGGTAGATGAAGACACCGCGGCCTTCGATGATGACGATGAACTGAATGCTACCGTGGCGCCAGAAACGCCAATCGAGGTCGTGACGACGACCGTACCCGTGGAGGATGATGATGCGCTTGACGCCACCGTCTCACCAGAGGCAATCCGTGTCCAGACCGTATAGCCGAAGCCCCGGCGGCCTGCTGGTCCCGCTTCACGCCACGCTCGCGGGTCGCGTGCGGTGGCAAGTGCTGGACGAGCGCGGCGTGCCCGAGATACCCCGCACGCCGAGCGGCACCCCGGTCGGCCCGACCGAGGGCGTCGAGCAGCCCAACCTCATCACCGATCTCGGCATGGATCGCATGGCAGTTCTCGACGCGTTCGGCGTACTGCCCGGTTCTACCGCCACGTGGCGCCGCCGAATGGCCGTCGGCACGGGCAGCACGGCGCCTGACGTATCGGACACGACCCTAGACAACGAGGTCCAGCGAGACGCATCGGCAGGAACCTTCAATAACGGCAGCACGTCGTACGAGCTAGACGCCACGGCAAACGTATGGACAGCGACAAGTGTCGTCAGGCGCGTCGTCACCATGACCGCCGACCGAAACCTGACCGAGTTCGGCTTCGCGCAGAACACGACCGCCGATATCATCATTCGTGAGCTGCTACGCGACGGCGGGGGGACACCCATCACTGTGTCGCTGCTCACTGGCAAGACGCTACTCGTCACGCACACTCTGATCGTAGAACTACCCGCGCCTGTCGCGGGCCTGAGCGCAAGCATCAACATCGAGGAATACGACGCGGGCAACAACCTAACAGCGACCATCCCGGTGGACGTGACGCACGGCGGTCACACTAGCACGCTCGCTGACCAGACCGGCATCCCGCTCGTGTGGGACGCCTGGGTGCCACACAAGCAGGGCCTGGACGGCGTCCGTGCAGTTACGAACGACGGCGTAACGTACGCCCGAGACAGCGCGCTGGAGACTGGCGCTGACTTGGACCCGCAAACGTCGACAAACACGGCCCCGCAGGGCACCTACTCAACGCCTTCGTACGCCAACGGCTCTTTTCAGCGCATCAAGCGCTGGGAGCTATCCGCAGGCCAGCTCAACCGAGCGTGGCACGGCTACGCGCTGACTGGAGGATCGAGTTCTGTGAGCACGCGTCGCTCTGGGTGGCTTGTCGTGTTCGATGGATCGACGAGCTACACGAAGGTCAACACCGATACGCTCCGCGTCGGCTTCGTCTCGACCTGGGCAAGGGCATAGGAGGCACCATGAATCAGACGCAGCACACCATCGCCGTCACCATCCGAGACGACCGCGTGCCCGCCGACGAGCAGCCGATCGCCGGGCACCTCGTCGTCACCGGGCAACCGTACGACCTGACCGACGATGCCGCGCTCGAGATCGCCCTCGCGAGCGAGCACGTTGACCTGGAGGCCGCAGGCGGGCGCTTCGTCCGAGCATGGGGCACCCTCGTGCCCGCCGACCACGTGCTCGGCATCACCGCCAGCGTGGTAGCGGCGTCGAAACCGGGATAGGCTGACCCATGGCCGTTCCCCTCGCCGCCTCGCTCGAGCCGCTCGTCACACCCATCGAGGGGCCTCTCGATGTCATCGTCGAGGTGGGGTACGGCGTGGAGCAGGTGGATGACATCACCTCCTGGAACTACATCAGCGGCGGCCTGCTCGGTGCTGAGGTGTTCCCTGGTGGGGTGGGTTGGAACGGCGGTACGACGCTTGGTTCGTACTGCCCATCGCCTTCGGTGGACCCGAACTGCCACACGCTTCAGGTGCCTCCGGTTGGTAGCCTCACGCGCTCGGCGACGCTCGGCAACGCTTTGGCGACGTTCCAATGGGATGACGCGTGGTCCTACTGGTGGTTCGAGCCACCGAATCAGGCTCTCGATGAAGGCGAGTTCGAGCCGGGTGGTCCCGGCGATGAGATACCAATCGGTTACGTGTGCATTCCGTTGCCTGTTGAGACCACTCCTCCGTGCCCAACCCCACCACTGAAGCCCGACTTAGGGGACCAGGTGGGCGATACGCTATGGGATGGCGGTAACACCGTGTGGGACCATGGGTTCACGACATGGGAATAGGATGATGCGGGCACTTCGAGAGTTCTTGAATCGCCTCATTGGGCGCTCGTCGAACGAGGTCATCTGGGATGATGGTAAGACCACGTGGGATAGGCGCTTCCTCGGCCTGTTCCGCACCCGTTGGAGGGACTGAGATGCCACCTATCGACCCGACCACCATCAACCCAAACGTACCGGTTCAGGGGCGCGCATCAACGGCGAACGTGCGTGCGAACTTCGCGGCGATCAGGGAGCAGTTCGTGCGCACCGTCCAGGAGCTTGAGGCGGTGTATGACGCCATCGCTACGATTCCCGAGTCAGGCATCGGACCGACGGGTCCCGAGGGGCCGCAGGGTCCCGTGGGGCCTGAGGGACCCCCGGGTCCTACGGGACCGGCTGGCGACACCGGAGCGACCGGCCCTACCGGCCCCACGGGCGCCACCGGACCAAACGGCCCAGCCGGACCGACGGGACCCATCGGGCCAGCCGGACCGACCGGGGAGACCGGCGCGACCGGCGCCACCGGCCCAGCCGGACCGACGGGACCGAAGGGTGATGACGGCACCAGCGTCACCATCAAGGGCACCCTTGCGAACGTGAGCGAGTTGCCCGTCAGCGGCAACACGGCAGGTGACGGGTACCTCATCGACGGCAACCTTCACGTGTGGGACGGCGCCGCATGGCAGAACGTCGGCCAGATTCAAGGACCGCAAGGCGAGACCGGCCCCGCTGGCCCCACCGGACCGGCTGGCCCCAAGGGTGACAAGGGTGACACTGGCCTGCAAGGCATTACCGGCCCCACCGGCCCGCCCGGCGCTACCGGCCCGACCGGAGCGACTGGCGCCGAGGGACCGGTTGGTCCCGCCGGTCCCGCTGGCGTTCAAGGCCCGACCGGCCCGACCGGTGCAGCGGGTACGAACGCGAACATCACGCGAGTGATTCACGGCGCGAACGCCAGTATGGCAAGGCCGAGTGGGTTCACGTTCGTCGATTGGGTCGGCACCGTTACCCCGCTGAACGCGGTGGATGGCGACTTCTTCCTGGACACCTCGGTGTAACTGATGGCTCCCCGGTACAGGTACCGTCAGGGCGGCGAGTTCGTCGACGCGGAAGCGTACGTGCGTGTGTCCGGTTCGTTCTTGCCTGTCGGTTCGCTGCCGCCCACCGATCCACCGCCGCGCTCCGTGATGACCCTACGGGGTGATCCCGGCTTCGACGCTACGCTGCTCAGCTCAGCGCAGCAGACACGGCTCAGCACGATGAAGGCCCTTATCAAGCGCGGCACGGATGATTCACGCGATCCGTACCAGAACGCTCGCCGTGATGACATCTGGTGGTACTCGCACGATTTGCGCACGAACATCGGTGCGCAGATCATCGCCTTTCGAGCGACGGGCGACATGTGGTTCCTCGACACGATCTATGAGCTGCTCGATATCATGCTCTACAAGCGAGAGGTCTCACCAGGCACGGCGCTCAGGTTGGACACGAAGTACAGGGGGACGTGCAGCACGTCGGGCTGCGCTACGGAGGGTTTCGATACGGGGTACCTGATGTGGGTGCATCGACAGAACCCGAACAACGCGCAGCGCGGCACGGACCTGCGTGAGGATTACGATTACGCCACGCACGCCCTCGTTGCACAGGTGGCGTACATGCTTCACCACAACCGTGATCTTGTAAGCCCAGAGGGGTACAGCTACGGCGCTCGCGCGGATTGGCTGCGCAACTACCTGTTGACGCACTTCGAGGCGAAGTTGCGTGCCCGCTGGAACAAGCCGAGCGGGTTCCCTATCCGCAACTGGCCCGCTCAGTTCGATAGATACTTCGCGTGGTCGAACTGGCACTACTACATGGGGTTGCTCACCGGGAACAGCGCGTACACGGCAGAGGCGCAGCGAATGAACGCGCTCATCCTCAACCCGGCGAACCTGTGCTCGTACAGCACGGCGACCGGCACCGCGTACGCCTTCAGGCGCAACGCTCAGTTCATCACGGACGGATCGGGCGACTACATCTGCCCGAGCACGTACACGCAGTTCCCCTTCATGGACGTGCTAGACATGTACTTCCAGGGATTCGACGTGTGGGTTGATCCGGTGCACCTGGAGCGATTCGGTCGCGCGATCACGCAGCGGATGATGGACAACTCGAACCCGGTGTCGAACGGCTTGAGCGCCTGTATGGCGGGCGGCACCACGCCATGCGGGTGGGAGAGCCGAGAGGGTAGCTTCACCCGCGTGTCGGCTTTCATCTACCAGAACGGCACGTGGGGGTTCTTGTCACCATGGGATTCGTCAGGTGATATTGCGGCGCTGAACGAGGTGATGCGCTCGCACTCGCAGACGCAGGCGGCTAGTAACAACACGTGGGACCGCACGCGCCTGCTGGCTGCCCAGTTCCTTCACGAGCATTTGCTGAGCACGTGAGAGGTGTCAACTAGCCCCGCACCGGGGGGAGCGTGCGCTTGTACGAGGCGGCGTTCACCTCGGCGAGGCTCGGCTCCCAGTACACGGCCCTACCCACGCGCTGCTTCGGTATCGCGTCAAGGTAGGGCCGCACGCTGTAGCGATACGACTTGTGCCGCCTGCCCTTGTCGCCGACGGCGGCAGGGATGTGCCGCTCGATGGTGCGCATCGAGATGCCGAACAAGTCCGGCAGTGCCTTGGTCGGCAACCAGGAGCGACGGATGTGATGCCGCGCGATCTCCTCACCATTCGTCGCTTTCGACATCCGCTCGACGTACGCGTCCGCCCACTTCTCCGGCACGTACGGGATGGTCTTCCCGTTGGGTCCGTACGGCACGCGCCGCAGCACCCCATCGGCCTCGGCTTGCGACAGCACGCTCTTCCGAGTGAAGCGCTCCTTGCCGCCCGATCGGTTGTGGCCGGAGTCCACGTCGATCACGCGAATGAAGCCGTTGCCCTCACCCGCTCTGACGCCGAGCGCTTTGCACCTCTCGGCGAGACCCCTGATGTTCCGATCCGAGAAACCCGCCATGTGCAGCGCCTTGATGGTGGAGTGCACACCCTTGTGGACGATGAACTTCTCGATGAGCCTGTCCTCATCGGGCGACCAGCGCCTACTCGCCGCCATTGCGCACCTCCATCATGCTGATCGCCATAATCCCGACGGCCACGGCGTCAGCCACGTCGTGATCGGTGATGTAGTGCTCCGGGTACCTGGCCCGGATGGTCTCGAGCATCTCTTCCTTCGTCGCTCGGCCAGTGCCGACCACCTGCTTCTTCATGGTCATGGTGTTGATGCCGATGAGCGGCACCTCCATCTCGCAGCAGGCGATGGCGAGCAGCGCCACCATGCCGAAGTGAAGCTCGCCGTGCAGCTTGTTCCTGACCATCACTTCCTCGTACGCCACCCACGAGGGGTCGACGAACGTCTCGTCGATGAAGCGCTCGAAGTCGATGAGCACGTGCCCGAAGTAGTGATGCTCCTGGAACGACACGGAGGCGACTTGTGCCAGGTTGCCGCCGAGCCACTTGGCCATGCCGGTGTTGCTCTTGCTCAGGTCGAACGAGTATCCGATCACATCAGGCCCTCTCTCTCGTGCTCGAGCTTGGGTCGCTTCGGGTCCTTGAACGCAGCGATGCGACCGTGCCACAGCACGTTGAACTCCAACCCTGGATCGCCTTCCTTGTGCTTCCAGAGGTACAGCCGTGCGATGTCGGGCGGGTCACCGATCAGGTCGGTGTCCGGTCCGGCGTACATGCGTCCGTAGATGCTGTCGTTGTAGATGCCGAACGCCATCTCGGCTGCCTGCCACGTCTTGCCGCTGCCCTCGATGTCGCTGGGGAACGGGATGCCGCTCTTGCGGGTCATGGGGAACTTGTACTTGGCGAGCTGCACGGCGCAGACGAACAGCACGCCGAGGTTGCGGGTGAGGCGCTTGAAGCGCTGCGCCACCGCACCCTCCTCGCTGTTGCCCTCCCATTGCGACGACGCGCCCATCTCGAAGAGCTGAAGGTAGTCACCGCCGAACATGGTGACGCCCTGATCCCTAGCCCGCTCCATGTCCTTGCCGATCTCGGTGAGGTCGCTCTCCTCGCTGACCTGGAAGCGGCTCGACAGTTCCATCACGACGTACTCGTACGCGTCCTTCCACGCCTTGATGGCGGCTTCTGGGTCGCCGTACCGGTCGAGTACCGCTCGGCTGAAGTTGCGCTGCCTTGCTTCCTTCGTGCCCACGTCGCTGAGTAGGCTGGCGAGCAGGCGGTAGATGGCATGCGTGCTCTGGTCCGGGCTGTACAGCCGGGTCGTGCCACCCATCCTCACGTGCTCGAGCAGCGCTTTCCTGAGCAGGGCGCTCTTGCCGATGCTGGGCAGGGCGCCGATGGCGATGACGCCGCTCTCACCCATGCCGCCCGTCTCGTAGTCGATGGCGCCGATGCCGAGCGGGTTGATGACCTCGCCGCTGATGTAGCGAGCGGCGCTCTTTGCGAGTTCTCGAACCGTGTACGACCCGACCATGCGATCCATTGCCCCGAACACCTGGATGCTGAAGTGGTGCATCTCCCTGAGCTTCGCCGCCAGCGCCTCACGCCCGTGCTGAGCGGCGTAGTCGCAAAAGTCCATCGGCAGGGGTGGGAGTCGGTGCACGCTGCGGGCGCCTTGCTTCCTGGCTTCCTCGCTCCAGGCGTCCATCGCCTCCTTCCCGGCCTTGTCGTCGTCGGCATAGATGAACACCGACTTGCCCATGCACAGGCCCTCGTACAGGGAGTTCTTCGCTCCGGCTACGCCCATCACACCGATGCGCTCACCGGCCTCCAGTAGTGACGCGTGCGCTACGATGGCGTTCAGCTCCCCCTCGATGACGTACAAGACGTTCGGCTTCCGGGAGCCTGGGCTGCACCACGGTGGGCCTCCGTAACCCTCGTGCTCGTAGCGGTACTTGCCCTTCTGCGCGTTGTGGATGCGGCGCTTCACCTGAAGGATGACGCCCTCCGGGCTGGTGATGGGGATCAGCGCATCGTCCGGTCGGTCGGGTGCGGGGATGATTCGGTACGTTTCGAGCATCCGCTTGTTGAAACCGCGCCCCTTCATGGCTGCGATTGGCACGATCTCAGGCTGTGAGAAGGCCGTGACGGCCTCCGGGGGTAGTGGCCGGGACTTGGAGGCCGACCCACCCTCTCGAGGCTCTCCTGGGCGGTACCCAGCCTCCGAGAGAAGCCCTATCGCTGCCTCTTGCCGCCCCATTCCCATGATGTTGACCATGAAGTCGAAGGCATTGCCACCCTCGCCCGTCGCCATGTCATGCCACAACCACACACCCTGCTTCTTCGACAACGAGAGCGCAGGCGTGTTCGTGTTCCCCCGCCACGAAGCGAAGTACACGCCGGGCTTGCCGACATCCACCCTCGAGTCAGGGTAGTGCGCGGCGATCAGTTTGCTCAGGTCCTTCGCGGCGATGGCGGCGGTCAGCTCATCACCATCTCTACGCATTCGCGACCACCTGATTCAGTGACACGCGCCGCTCCGTACCCGTTCTCCGGTCCACGTCCTCGACCATCACCACGACCTGATGATCGCTGACCTCCAGCACCCGGCCACGCACGATGGGCTGCCTCGGCGAGGACACGTCCTTGAACGCCACGATGGCGCCCACGATGGGTGGCTCGACCCTGCGCTCCTCCGGTGCGGCCTCGGCCTTCTCGACCACGCGCCCGTCACGCATCAAGTTGTCGATGCCGTAGCCCTTCTTCTGCCAGAACTCATCAGCGGCGACGACACGCACGGCCAACTCGAACAGGCGCAAGGCTTCATCGAGGCCAAGCTCCTTCACGAGGGCCATGACCTTCTTCTCGCGGGCGCCGGTCATCCTGTTCACCGAAGGAAGCGTGCCTCGGTTCTCGTTCCACAACTGCCTGAACGAGTCGACCACCGCAACCCACTCGCGCTTCCCGAGCTTCTTCCCTTCGGTGAACAGACCGCTCTCTGAAGGCGCGTTCGTTTCTTCTTCAGTCTTCGTAGAACCTTCAGTCTTCGTAGTGGCTGATTTCCACATGTGTGATTTCCACATGTCTGATTTTCGGACTTGTGAACTTTCGCCCTGAGGCACGTCGAACACGTCGTAATCCCAGCCGCCTTGCGCACGCTGACGCGTCACGTACCCGCGCTCGATCAACTCCTTCATGGCGCTGCGCGTCGCGTGCTTCCCGTCGGTGGCGAGGGTGAGGAGGTGCGTGACGTTGAACTCCCAGTCGGGCGGGTACGACAGCATCGCGCTCAGGAGGCCACGCGCCGCCCAGGAGAGTGTCGAGTCACGGAGGGTTTCGTTCGGCAGGCTGGTGAAGTGGGATTGGGCCTTGTTGCGGATGACTCCCATTGATGCCTTCCCGTGACGGTGCTACAATGTGGGTCGCGTCTGTCCCACGATGGTGCTCCCACACCGTCACTTCTGCCCCCCTGTTCACCGACAGGGGGGTAGATGTTGCGTTACAGGTAGAAGCGGAAGATCGGTTTGCTCATGGAGCCGCCGATGAGGCGCTCTTCACGCTCGATGAATCCACCCT
Source organism: Rubritepida sp. (assembly GCA_007129145.1). Taxonomy (GTDB): domain Bacteria; phylum Pseudomonadota; class Alphaproteobacteria; order Acetobacterales; family Acetobacteraceae; genus Roseococcus. Next base: position 8,867 of record SKWC01000131.1, on the reverse strand, counting down.
GGGTGGTGAGGATGGTTGAGTCGCGCAGGTGAACGCGGCGCAGGGTGGTCTCGGCGATGCTGGTGTCCTCAGCGAGCCGCTCCCAGTCGATGTCGTCGATCACGTCATTCCCGTCTGCCTGCTCGTACAGCCAGATGGCAGTGACCTGGAGAGACGGGGGAAGGCTGCGAACCTTGGTAACGACCCGTGACCTCATCATGGCCATCATCTCCACCACGGACGGTTGCGGGGTAGTATCTCTGCGTGCTGACATGCACACCTCCTACGGTGCTTGGGGGATGGGGCGGGCAGGCTGCGGGGCCTGCCCGTCCTCTTTGTCGATGCCGAGGCTCAGCCGGATGGCGGCGATCAAGCCCATCTGGTGAGCGTCGACGGTGTAATCCGAGCGGGACAGCACTTCCATCAGCAGGTGGTACGTGGCCGAGAGGAGCTGATGCGGGTCCTGGCCACGGTAGCCGGACTCGACGGCGTGCAGGAGGAGCTGCGTCTGGCGCACCTTCTCCTCGTACGCACGCACGCGCTCCTGAGCCACCGTGATGGCCTTGATCTTGTGGTGCCTTGCCCACTTCGCCTTGCGGCGCCACTTGTAGAACTCGTACGACTGGCGCCCGGTGCTCTCGACGAACTCGGCGACGGTGTTGGAGAGGTCGATGTCGATGTGAGAGACGCCTTCCTCCATCACGCTGATCTCTTCCTGGAGGTCGTTCAGCATCTTCTCGTGCGATTCGAGCTGGATTCGGAGTTCACGTGGACTGTGCATGCGGTCAGTATGACGCACGCTTGGCACGTGGTACCAGCTTCGACCCCTTCCTTCGAGACTTCTTGAACTTGAGCCGGACCGGGCCAGGGCCGACGACCTCATCGAAGTACGCCTTGTCCCTAGCGTGGGAGGCGGCGATGTCCTCCGGGGTGATGGCCATGAACTCCTCACGGGTGATGTTCCCGAAGAGGCTCTTCCTCTCCTTCTTCCGCTTCGGCATCAGTGTCCTCCTCACGGTCGAGCGGGTGACCGACGAGCATCTGGTAGATGCCCTCGGCATGATCGGGATCGAGGCAGTGGATGATGCAGCCATCGAGCTGCTCTTGAACGCTCACCATGCCGGGCCATCGCAGCCAGGACAGCCAGTATGCCACCAGATACCCGGCTCTCGGCTCGGTCATGATGATGATGCGCTCGTACAGCATCGAGATGTCGATGACGTGCATCGTCAGCTTGTAGAACACCTCCTGCTCGATGGCTTCGGAGTCCATCGTCTCTCGGAGGTTCTCGAGGTTCGGGTTGAAGGCGGGCACCACCCAGAACTGCACGCTGGGCTTCTCCACGTCTTGCACCTTCACGGCGCCCATCTCGTCGAGGTCTCGGGAGATGGTCATGATGTGGGCAGTGATGCCGTGCTGCTGGGCGAGGATGGTCTGGAGCTGGGTGAGGCTGCTGATGCCGTCGGCACCGTACCGGCCAGCGAGGATGCGACGGATCGCTGCTCGCCTGATGACCTTCGTCAGTGACTTGACGGAGCGTTCCTCGGGGCTGTCGCCGGGCTTGGAGAAGATGCTCTTGCCGCCACGGTACCAGGGCATCAGCGGCTCCGCTTCGCTTCGTCGTCCAATACCTGATGGAGTTCAACCAGGGGTAGCGTCACGTTCACGTCGCCCTTGAGGATGTACCTGAAAGCTGACGTGTGCAGGGTGATGGAGCCAGTGTTCTTCCAGGGTCCGATGTGGCCGATGCGCACGTGGACGAAGAAGTTCTGGTAGCCAGCGTAGTGAGCGAGCGGCCTGTCGTCGTTCGGCATGGCGGTCAGCCTGATCTCGAGCTTCTCCCTGGGGACGGGGCGTGGGTCGTCTGACATGCCTACTCCCAGGCGTCCTTGGCGAGACGAAGGATGCTGTCGAACGTCATGGCGTTGTACAGCCCCCGGGACACCTCCACGTCACCGAGGCAGTACACCTGGATGCGCTCATGCTCGCCTCGCTCGAACGCGTCGAACACGTGAGCGCCGGACAGGCCGGTGTCGCCGGTCTCGACGCCGAAGATGTCGGCCAGGGTGTCGAGCGAGATGCCGCCGCTGCGCTCACCCGTCCACATGTACGACAGGTCAGCCACACGGTCGGACCAGGGGCCATCGTTCAGCGGCAGGTCAAGGCTGGGGCGGACGCCGTGGATGACGCTGCGGCGCCACAGGAACCGCAGGTCGAAGGCGGCGACCCGGTTGCCGATGAAGCAGATGTCGCCGACGACAGGCTCGAACCCTCGGATGATGCGCCAGAAGCGCTCGAGTAGGTCACGTTCCTGCTCGTGCGGCTCCAGTTCAAGGTTCCGGTACATGACCCGGCCAGGGTAGGCGTTGACGGCGTACCCGATGCACAGCACCTCGCCGTACCCGCCATCGAGAGCGGTGCGGCGCCACGCCTCCTCGCCCTTCTCGGCGATGTACGCCTCGATCTTGACGGGGTCCTTGTAGTTGGACGGTGCGGAGATGCGGGAGCGGGCGGCATCAGCCGCCCCCTCTCGCATGTCGGGCAGCGTCTCGATGTCGAGCGTGATGTACACCTCAGCCATGATCGTTCTCCAATGCGGTGTCGCCGTAGAGCCTCAAGCTGTGCTCCGGGAACTGCATCTGGTGGCCCTGGTTGTTACCGACCCAGGTGCAGTAGTACGACCACGACAGGCCGTCGGTCAGCGCCACTGCGATGACCATCGTCGAGCCGAATGAGATGGTGGAGTGCTGCACCTTGTCGCCGATTCTGAACTTCGGCTCAGGCCAGGAGATGTGACCGATAGGGTACTCAGCCATCGAACTCAGCCTCCTCGGCTTCCTCGACCTCGAGCATCTCCGGGTCCAAGCGCAGGAACACCTGCACTCGGCCCTCGCTCTCGGCGGGGATGACGGCGACCTGAAGCGCCTCGGCTGCGCCTTCGGGGTAGCTACCCTTCTCGAATGTGACCCGAGCGCTGTTCACAGCGGAACCGGCGCCAGCGTAGTCTTGCTTCAGGTGGAACCAGTGCTCGTCACCCCACGCCTTCACGAGGGAGTCGCAGATGCGCTCCCAAGGGGTGCGCTGCACCATGATCTCGGCGTAGGTGGGGAGGTGGGGGACGAAGGTCCCGTTGGGGCGGGAGAGGCTGATGTGCTTGCGGGGGGCGGCGCGGCGCTCGGGCAGCTTGCGGGGCATCAGATGTCATCCTCGAAGTCATCGTCGTCATCGGCGACGGGGGGTTCGGTGGAGTCCATGACGTGCTCGTACGCCTGGACCAGGTTGGCGGGATCGGCGTCGAACATCTCCTTCACGGCCTTGGCTTGCTCGACCGTGATGCCGTGGATGGAGTCGATGCTGTCGTCACCCGTGAGGGCACGGAGCACCTGAATCCGGGCGCTGGCCGGGATGTTCGCCTCTTGGAGACGCTTCGTGGTCCAGGCCGCTCGCTTCGTCTCGGGTTCAGGCTCGCCCTCGTTCGGCTGGAGCATGGGGGCAAGCGCTCGGTTGGCCTGCTGCTCGGCGATGCCCTTGTCGTCAAGGAACGGTTCGGGGTCACGCTGCTCACCGGGCAGTCCCTTGGCTTTCGGCTTCGGGGGCGTGTCGGTGAGGGGGTCGGGGTCCTCCATCGGGATGTAGGAGTCGATGCGGTTGTACCCGTTCTTGTCGATGGTCAGCACCATGTCGCAGCGGCGACCGACCAGCTCGTACCCGAGCATCTTGAACGAGGTGATGGGCACCTCGACCTCGCCCTTGCGCTCCTTGCCGCCGACGACGTAGAAGGGCAGGTCATCCCAGTCCTTGCCTCGGTAGTCGTGGCCGAGGCCGTTCTTGCCGAACTCGACCTCGATGCTTTCGGCGGCGTCGCTGGTGAGTCCGCCCTCTTCCCGGTCCATGAACCGGTCGTCGTCGAAGCCGAGCGCTCGGAGGATGGTGGGGAGGTTGGCTTTGGCGTGGCCGCTGAGGGTCACGAAGCCGTCGTGGATCATGTGCGCCTGGGTGTTGCCCTGGTCGTCGAGCACGGGTTCGCCGTCGGCGCTGCGTTGGACGTGGCCGCTGTTGAAGGCGAAGCCGAGCACGACCTGGACAACGTCGTACTTCTCACCGGTCTTCCGGTCTTCGCGTTCGCGTTCCATGCGGAAGGCGGTGAGGCGCTCAAGGGGTACGCCCTTGAGGCGTTTGACGGTGAGGGGGGCAACGTCGCTGGTGCCTCCTGATCTTGGGATTCCGCGTGCCATGTGGTTCTCCTGTCTCAGTCTGGGTCGTGTACGCCGAGGACGATATCGAGTGCCGTGTAGAACACGTCCTTGGCGTCTTTGGGGACGATGTGTTCGCCGTTGGGCAGGTGGAGCTTCTTGCCGATGCGCTTCTGGATGCGCTCGTGTCGTTCGTTGTTGATGTAAAGCCTGATCTCCTTCCTGCGCCGGGCTTGTGCGGATAGTGGCATGGGGGCCTCCTTTCTGTACGCCCCGGCATCATACCGCAGTACCGGGGGGTGTGTCAATAGGCACCGGGGGGCGCGTCCGGGCACCGTGAGGTTGCGCGTGATAGGCCAGCCCCTATACTGGGGCTGTACGAAGGGAGAACAGTATGCTTGCAGTCGTCCGCAACTTCGGTCTGATCCTCAAGCTGATCCCGATGATCCAGATGGCGGTAGCCACCGTCGAGAGCATCACCTCCCCGGACACACCGGGGCCGAAGAAGAAGGAACTCGTCCTCGGCCTCCTGTCCGAGGTGCTTGAGCGGCTCCGAACCATCCTTGGGCCGACGGCCTACGAGATTGTCAGCTACGGCATCGACCTCGTCGTGCGTGCCTACAACCTGGTCGGCATGTTCCGCCACCGGGGCGAAACCGACACCACCGGGGACATTCTCGATTTGAGCAATCTCGAAGACGCACCCGTCATCACCCGCGCATCTGTTGAGCAGGGCGTGGAGAAGGCCAGAGAGGAGGACCCTGAGCTTGATGCCTTCCTCTCGCGCATGTCCGGCTGATCGAGGCCTCATTGACGCCATGGATTCCGCCGAGACCATAGGACGAGTCTGGTTCCTCTTGTGGGGAGCGGTCCTTGCCGCCGCATCTGGGCTTGCTCGGTACCTCACCGAGAAGCGGCCCATGAACCTGTCGGCCATGGTCGGCGGCATCCTCGGCAGCGGCATCGCCGCCTTCTCCTTCACGGCGTTCATGATCGAGTCGTTCAACGTGAGCAACCTCCTCATTCTGGCCATGGCCGGACCGATAGGCTGGCTTGGCGGGGATGTCCTCGCCGCCATCGGCAAGAAGCTGATGGACGACGACGACCGTAAGGGTGGGGGAAAGGGCAAAATGCTATGAGCACGATGTTGCAGCAGATGCAACCCCGCAGCTCAGGTGCCCGGATCGCTGTCTTCATCGCCATGTTCGCTGCCGGAGCCATGACGCTGTACTTCATCGACCAGCTCGCACCGCTCGTGAGGAACGGGTTCGGGGAGCCGAGCTGGATACTGCTAGCATCCGTACGGGTACTCGGCGTTCACGTCGCCCTGCTCGCGGCGTGGCGACGCATCGTGTACCCGCAGCATAGGAACTGGGTCACGGTCGGCCTGGTTCTGTACGCGCTAGGGGCGATGCTGAGCCTGGCGTTCGACACCGGACTCAACTCGCCCCTGCGCCTGCATCAGGCGTTCATGCACGTCGGCATGATTACTCTGTCGATTGGTCTGATTCGAGTGCGTTCCGACTCTTGAGCCACCCGGCTGCGTAGGCAGCCTCAGGGTTCGCATGCACCCACGTGTGGCAGTCGCCGCACAACGCTGAGAGGTTCTCAGCCTCGATCAAGCTAGGACCAGAGCGGCCACCCGGATGATGAATCTGGGTGGCCTTGTTCTGCCCGCACCGCTCACAATGCGGCTGGGTTCCTCGACGCCCCTGACCGGCAGCGAGACCGGCCAGGTACGTCGGCTTCGAGACGAAGCGGTAGATCTTCGAGCGTGAGTGGGTCTTGTGGTTGTGGTTCAGGCGCTCGCTGGTCTTCGCCTTCACCTTCTTCGTCGGCTTCGGGAACGTCCGATGCTCAGGCATGCTAGATGGAGTCTACGACGGGGCCGTCACAGCGGAGGGCGTCAGTCGTCGAACTCGTCGTCCCCTGCATCCTCCTCGGCGTCGTCCTCGAAGGGCGGATCGTCGATGTCGGCATCCTCGTCACCGAAGATGTCATCGTCGTCGCTCACCGCAGTGACCGCCTGCTCAGCGGCCTCGACCTGCACCCAGTCACCCGTCTCGGGGTTCAGAGCGTGGCTGTCGATGAAGGTGTTCGCCTGGTTCTCGGTCATGTCGCCAGCCTCGACCAGGGCGGCGAGAGTGCGGTGAATGCCCTTGTCGTCGGTGACGTTGAAGAACTGACCGATGGTGCGCTCGAGAACGAACACGGCGCTGACCTCGCCCGAGTTCTGCGACACCGACTCCGGGAAGTACAAGCGACCCAGGTGGCTCATCAGGGCACGCAGCGGCTCCCAGTAGCTCTCGTACCAGGTCCGCACCGTCTTGATGCTGACGACCTCGGACTCCACGGGGTCACCCTGGAGGCGCTTCAGGTGCTCCATCACCATCGCCTCGGGCGCCTGCACCTCGACCTCTCCGAGCGAGGAGTCGAGCGGGCTGATGCGCTTCTCGGTCAGGCTGGTGATCTCCCGCATCACCTTGGAGAAGGGCACGCTGAGCTTCTTGGCGACGGACTTCGTCTTCTTGACGACCTTCTCGCTGTTGTTGTGAGCGAAGGACGCCAGCTCGTCGTAGTCGTACCCCTTGGCGCCGACGAACTCGACGAGGGGGTAGAGCTTGTTGATGGTCACCTCGGTGATCGGCACCTCGAATGGCTCGCCGTTGTCTCGCACGAGCGGCTTGCCGGTCACCGGGTTGATGGTGTTCACGAGCTGGAAGGTGCTGCCGCTACCGAACGCTTCGACCACGGAGCGTGACATGGTCGCCTCGGTCTCGGTGATGGGCGTGAAGTCCGGCACGCTGTGCTGGTCGGCGACGATGGTGGCTCGGATGTTGAGTTCCTCGAGCGCCTTCTTGACGGGGATGCGGGACGCCTTGCACATGCTGGTGAGGCGGGAGATCATCTCGCCTCTGGTGAAGCGGGCGACGTTACGACCGGACTCGCTGGTCTTCTCGGTGCGGTCGATCTCGAACGCCTCGGCAGCGAAGGAGTCGAAGATGCTGCCGTGCTCCTCGGCTGGCGCTTCCTTGGACTCTCGGGACTTGGCGGGTTGCGGGATGGCGGGTTCGCCCTTCGTGGCCTTGGCCTTGGCCTTGCCGGTGACCCTCCGTGCCCTCTGCTTGGAGACTGGCTTGGGTTGCGGCCTGATCTCTTCGCGTTGCTCCTCCGGTTCGCCGTTGAAGTTGGGCTCGCCGTTGCGGTACGGGAATCCGGCCTTCTTCCAGGCGTTGAAGCTGGCCCGGGTCATGCCGGTTGCGGTATCGCCGTCGTCAATGAGGACGCCTTCCTTGTCGAAGGTGACCACCACGTCACGTTTCTGAACGGCTTCAGGGACGGCGTTGATGAGCGCCTTCATGCTGCCCCTGTCGGTTGGGTTCTTGGCGTTGGATGTGATTGGCATGCTGCTCCTAGCGGGTGAGTGCCATCACCACGAGCGTGATGATGACGATGAGGATGGCAAGGCCGAAGGTGTCGTTGGCTTCAGGCTTCTTGCGGTGCGGGTCGATGGGTTGCTCTCCTGTCTGTGACGGTGTGCGCGTTGCGTTCCAAGCTAGGCGTGCGGGTGCTCGCTGGCCTCCTTTCGTGTGGGTTGAGGCAACGCGTGGCGGGATCGCCGTGGCTTGGTAGGGGGATCAGTGTACCACCGGGTTCGAGACTTCTCGAAGGGGTCATGGTCTGGGGATGCGCACGTGGAACGTGTTGCCGTCGGGGCATTCGACGCGCCAGTGCCAGCCACCGGGGTAGCGCATGGTGGCGACGCCCATCACGGCGAGGGTGCGGTCCTGGATGTACTCGGGGGCATCGTACGTGCAGCCATCGGCGGTGATGCGCTGCGGGCTGATGATGCCTTGCTCCACCTGGGCGGTGAAGACCGCCCTCGAGTAGTACGTCAGCGCAGCGAGGAGAATGACGAGGCCGATGCCGACGAGTGAGAGGAACACCTGCGCCTCACGGGGCATGGTTTCTCAGCTCCGTATCCCATGCTTCGACCTGGCTGACGCCTTGCCAGTTGCCCGTCATGGCGTCCGAGCGGGTGTAGACCACCCGATACTTGAACGAGCCGCTGGAGGTCTCCAGGAGGTACTCAGGGCGCTCGTACGACACGCCGCACAGGTAAATGGTGCGGTCGGCACCCATGATGATGCGAGTCTCACGAGGAGAGAACGGGCTACTCCTCCGAAGCCTGCCGCCCGGCGTGAGGGCCAGCCTCTCGAGCCACCTCAACCCCTTGCGCACCGAGGCGGTGTCGAACGGTACGGGCTGCATGCGGATCAGCTCCCATGCCAGCTCAACCTCTTGCCGGGTCATGCCGGTGTAGCCAGCGTAGACCGGGATGGCTTGCGGGTTGGTGAGCCGGGCGAGGTGCACGGCTTGTGCCTGCTTCACCTCCCTGTCAACGGTGATGCGTTTCAGCCATGTCTTGTACGACCTGCTCATGGTTCTGGGCACGTGTCCCTCCTCTCTGTGGGTAGAATGAGTGACCGGCTCGTAGCCGGTGGGTACTGGTCAGATGTACCGGTGCGGAGAGCAGTCACCCCCCACTTTGATCGGGGGGTGATTGCTTGGTCAGCGCGTCGAGCGCCGCGCGAAGGCGAGCGGATACCTCGCGTCCTTGGCGGGCGTACTCGGCAGAGGGGGCGTACTCGTGCGCCTCGGCGTCAAGCCGCCGTGCCATTGCGTCCACTGCGC
>SKWC01000346.1 GCA_007129145.1 Rubritepida sp. | reverse complement strand
TAGAGCTTGGCGAAGAAGCCGGCCGTGGGCGGGATGCCCGCCATGGAGAACATGAAGATCGCCATGGCCAGCGCCATGGCCGGGTCGGTTCGGCCCAGCCCCGCCAGGTCCTGCACACCCTCCACCGCCTTGCCCTGGCGGCGCATCGCCACCAGCACGCCGAAGGCGCCCAGGCTCATGATCAGGTAGATGGGCGTGTAGATCAGCACGCCGCGCAGCCCTGCCTCGCCACCGACGGCGAGGCCCATCATCACGAAACCGGTGTGGCTGATCCAGGAATAGGCCATCAGCCGCTTGATGTTCTCCTGCCCGATGGCGGCGAAGGCGCCCAACACCATGGAGGCCAGCGAGGCCAGCATGATCACCTGCTGCCACTGCTCCACCAGCCCGCCGAAGGGCCCGGAGAGGACCCGCACGATCACGGCGATGGCACCGACCTTGGTGGCGGTGGCGAAATAGGCCACCACCGAGGTCGGCGCGCCCTCGTAGACGTCGGGCGTCCACATGTGGAAGGGCACGGCGGCGACCTTGAAGGCGAGGCCCGCGATCATAAACACCATGCCCACGATGACGCCCGGCGACACCGCCTCGGGCGAGGTCAGCACCTCGGCCAGGCGGTCGAAATTGGTGGTGCCGGCGAAGCCATAGGCCAGCGACATGCCATAGAGCATGAGGCCCGAGGACAGCGCGCCCAGCACGAAATACTTGAGCCCCGCCTCGGCGCTGCGCGGGTTGTCGCGGTCGAAGGCGGCCATGACATAGAGCGACAGCGACAGCAGTTCGAGCCCGAGATACAGGCTCATGAGGTCGTTTGCCGAGATCATGACCAGCATGCCCAGCGTGGCGAACAGCACCAGCACGGGGTATTCGAACTTGGCCAGCCCCTCGGCGCGGTTCCACTCCAGCGCCAGCAGCAGCGCCAGCGCCGCGCCGCCCAGGGTCAGCACCTTCATGAAGCGGGCGAAGGCGTCCGAGACATACTGCCCGCCGAAGGCGGTGCCATCGGGCTGTGCCAGCACCAGCACCCCGGCCAGCAGGAAGGCGCCCAGCACGGCCATGGCGCAGGGGAAGGTCATGTCGCGGCGGGGCAGGACCCCGGCCAGCAGGATCACGAGGCCCGACAGCGCCAGCACGATCTCGGGCAGGGCGAGCGTCCAGTTCATGTCTCAGAGCCCCGCGAAACGCGACCCGGCCGCGAGCGCCGCCTGGTGCTGCTGCACCAGCTGCGTCACCGTGGCCGAGAAGAAGGAGAGGAAGGACTGCGGATAGATCCCCATCCACAGCGTCAGCGCGATCAGCGGCGCGAACACCGCCTGTTCGCGCGGGCTGAGGTCGAGCAGCCGGCGCAGCTCGGGCCGGGCGATCTTGCCGAAGGCGACGCGGCGGTAGAGCTGGAGCATGTAGGCCGCACCCAGGATCATGCCCAGCGCCGCGCCGAAGGCGACCCAGGGGTTCACCAGCCAGGCGCCGATGATGACCAGCAACTCGCCCGGGAAGCCCGCGAGGCCGGGCAGCGCGACCGAGGCCATGGTGAACAGCATGAACACCAGCGCATAGGCGGGCATGATCTTCGCCACCCCGCCATAGCGCGCGATCTCGCGCGAGTGCTCCCGGTCGTAGAGCACGCCCACGCAGAGGAACAGCGCGCCCGAGACCACGCCATGCGCCAGCATGGTGAACAGCGCGCCCTCGATGCCCTGCTGGTTGAAGGTGAAGATGCCCAGCGTGACGATGCCCATATGCGCCACGGAGGAATAGGCGATGAGCTTCTTCATGTCCTCCTGCGCGAGGGCCACGAGGCTGGTGTAGACCACCGCCACGACGCTCAGGACGAAGATCATCGGCGCGAAGAAGGCGGATGCCTCGGGCAGCATGGGCAGGCTGAAGCGCAGGAAGCCATAGGCGCCCATCTTCAGCAGCACGCCCGCCAGGATCACCGAGCCCGCCGTCGGCGCCTCGACATGCGCGTCGGGCAGCCAGGTGTGCACCGGCCACATCGGCACCTTCACCGCGAAGGAGGCGAAGAAGGCGAGGAATATCCACACCTGCATGGCGAAGGGCAGGTTCAGCTCATACAGGCTGGGGATGTGGGTGGTGCCGGCCTGATGCCACAGCACGATCATAGCCAGCAGCATCAGCACCGAGCCGAGCAGCGTGTAGAGGAAGAACTTGTAGGCGGCATAGACCCGCCGCGCCCCGCCCCAGACCCCGATGATGAGGAACATCGGGATCAGCACCGCCTCGAAGAAGATGTAGAACAGGACGAAGTCCAGCGCGCAGAACATGCCAACCATCATCGTCTCGAGGACGAGGAAGGCGATCATGTATTCGCGCACGCGGTTCTGGATCGCCTCCCAGGAGGCCAGGATGCACAGCGGCGTCAGCGCGGTGGAAAGCAGCACGAACAGCACCGAGATGCCGTCCACGCCCATGTGGTAGCCGACGCCGAACTCCGGCAGCCAGGCGGCGCTTTCGACGAACTGGAAGTCCGGGGTGGCGGTGTCGAACTGCACCCACAGCACCAGCGACAGGGCGAAGGTGATCAGGCTGGTCCAAAGCGCGGTCCAGCGCGCGTTGGAGGCCACCACGGCGGCGTCGCCGCGCACCGAGAGGATCACCAGCACGCCCAGCAGCGGCAGGAAGGTGATCAGCGAAAGGATGGGGAAACCCGCGGCATTCATGGCTCAGCGCCCCAGCAGGAAGAGGGTCACGAAGACCACGAGGCCGATGATCATGGTGAAGGCGTAGGAGGCCACCCGGCCGGTCTGCAGCCAGACGAAGCCGCGCGATGCCACCGCGGTCAGGCTGGCGGCGCCATTGGGCAGGCCGTCGATCACCCGCGCATCGGCCACTTTCCACAACCCGATGGAAAGCCGCCGCAGCGGCCGGACGAAGATGCGGTCGTACAGCTCGTCGAAATACCACTTGTTCAGCAGGAAGCGGTACAGGCCGGGCACGGCCTCGGCCGCGCGCTTCGGGATGTGCGGCATGAAGCCATAGAGCAGGATGGCCAGCGCGATGCCGCTGAAGGCCACCGCCTTCGCCACCGTGGGCACCCAGTCGGGCGCGTGGTGCAGAGCATCCATCATGGCCTTGGCCGGCAGGTTGAAGATGGCGGCGTTCCAGAACGCCTCCTGCAGGTCGCCGATGAAATAGGGCTTGAACAGGAAGCCCGTGGTGATCGCACCGACCGAGAGCAGCAGCAGCGGCACCAGCATCACCCAGGGGCTCTCATGGACATGCGCCATGGTCTTGGCATCGGCCCGCGGCGCGCCGTGGAAGGTCAGGATCAGCAGCCGCCAGGAGTAGAAGGCCGTCAGGAAGGCGGCCAGCGCGCCGCAGGCGAAGGCGAAGACGCCAAGCCCCGTGCCGGCGGCGATCGCGCCCTCCAGGATGGCGTCCTTCGAGTAGTAGCCCGCGAAGATCGGGATGCCCGCCAGCGCCAGCGAACCCACCCACATCACCGCATAGGTCACGGGGATCTTCTTCCACAGCCCGCCCATGCGGCGGATGTCCTGCTCGTCGCTCATGGCGTGGATGACGCTGCCCGCGCCCAGGAACAGCAGCGCCTTGAAGAAGGCGTGGGTGAAGAGGTGGAACATCGCCACCTGATACAGCCCCAGGCCAGCGGCGAAGAACATGTAGCCGAGCTGCGAGCAGGTCGAGTAGGCGATGATGCGCTTGATGTCGTTCTGCACGCAGCCGATGGTTGCCGCGAACAGCGCCGTCGCCGCGCCCACCACGGTCACGAGGCCGAGCGCGAAGGGCGCGAATTCCATCACCGGCGACATGCGGCAGATCAGGAACACGCCCGCGGTCACCATCGTCGCCGCATGGATCAGCGCCGAGACGGGGGTCGGGCCCTCCATCGCGTCGGGCAGCCAGGTGTGCAGGCCAAGCTGTGCCGACTTGCCGCAGGCGCCCAGGAACAGCAGCACGCCGATCAGCTCCAGCGCGGGCATGCCCATGAAAATGACATCGGCGCGGGATTCGGCGGCCGCGAAGATCGCGTCGAACTCCAGGCTGCCGAAGGTGTAGAAGGTGAGCGCCATGCCCAGCATGAAGAACACATCGCCCACGCGGTTGACGATGAAGGCCTTCATCGCGGCCGCGTTGGCGCTGTCCTTCTCGTACCAGTAGCCGATCAGCAGGTAGCTCGCGAGGCCCACGCCCTCCCAGCCGAAGAACAGCTGCACCAGGTTGTCCGCCGTCACGAGCATCAGCATCATGAAGGTGAACAGCGACAGATAGGCGAAAAACCGCGCCGGCGTCGCGTCATGCGACATGTAGCCGATGGAGTAGAGGTGGATCAGCGTCGAGATGACGGTGACCATCCCCACCATGACCGCGGCCAGCGTGTCGTAGCGCAGCGACCATGCGAAGCCGAGTTCGCCCACCTGCATCCAGGTGACGATCTCGATGGTCTGGGGCTGGCCGCCCAGCGCCACCTGCCAGAAGGCCAGCACGCCGCAGATGGCGGCCAGCACCATGCAGCCCACGCTGGACCACATGGCCGCGCGGTCGCCGATCCAGCGGCCGAGGAAGCCGCTGATGCAGGCGCCGAGGAGCGGGAAGAAGACCGCGCCGACGAACATGGCCCTAGCCCTTCAGGGTCGAGATATCCTCGACCTCGATGGTTCCGCGGTTGCGGAAGTAGATGACGACGATGGCAAGCCCGATCGCGGCCTCGGCCGCGGCCACCGTCAGGATGAACATCACGAACACCTGCCCCGTCAGGTCACCCAGTTGGGCCGAGAAGGCGACGAGGTTCAGGTTCACCGACAGCAGGATGAGCTCGACGCTCATCAGGATGACGATGACGTTCTTGCGGTTCATGAAGATGCCGAAGATGCCCAGCACCAGCAGTATCGCGCTGACCGTCAGGAAATGCGGAAGGCCGATGGCGAGCATCAGTGATGGCCTCCCTCATGATCCACGGGCTTGGGCGCGGCTTTCGGCGCGGGCGGCAGCGGGCGCTGGATGTCCTCGCGCCGGATGCCCTGGCCGAGTTCGGGCCGGGTCAGCGTGACCTCGCTGGAGCGCGCGATCTGCGTCGCCGGGTCCTGGCGCTTGGTGCCCACGCGGTCGCGCAGCGTCAGCACGATGGCGCCGATCATGGCCACCAGCAGGATCAGTCCCGACAGCTGGAAGAGGTAGATGTGGTCCGTGTAGAGGATGGCGCCCAGCGCCTCGGTGTTGCCCACGCCCTCGGGCACCGGGAAGGCGCGGAAGGCCTCGGCCTCGCCGGCGAAGCGCCAGGCGGCCATGATCAGCACCAGTTCCAGCAGCAGGATGCCGCCGACCACCCCACCCAGCGGCGCGTAGCGCTGGAAGCCCTGCCGCAGCTGGCTGAAATCCACGTCCAGCATCATCACGACAAAGAGGAACAGCACCGCGACCGCGCCGACATAGACGATGACCAGGATCATCGCCAGGAACTCGGCGCCGGCGAACAGGAACAGCGCGGCGGCATTGAAGAAGCAGGCGATGAGCCAGATCACGGAATGCACGGGGTTGCGCGCGGTCACCACCATTACGGCGGCCGCGATCAGCACGAAGGCGAAAAAATAGAAGGCGAGCCCTGCGATCATCGCCCACCTCCTGCCGCGATACTGCCCATCTCAACCCAACCTTGTCTTGGGCCGCGCGTTCGGGCGCGGCCGGTCTGCCCTTAGCGGTAGGGCGCGTCCATTTCCAGCCGGCGGGCGATCTCGCTTTCCCAGCGGTCGCCATTCGCCAGCAGGCGGTCCTTGTCGTACATCAGCTCCTCGCGCGTCTCGGTGGCGAATTCGAAATTCGGCCCCTCGACGATGGCATCCACCGGGCAGGCTTCCTCGCACAGCCCGCAGTAGATGCACTTGGTCATGTCGATGTCGTAGCGCGTGGTGCGCCGCGACCCGTCCTCGCGCGGCTCGGCCTCGATGGTGATGGCCTGCGCCGGGCACACCGCCTCGCACAGCTTGCAGGCGATGCAGCGTTCCTCGCCGTTCGGGTAGCGGCGCAGCGCGTGCTCGCCCTTGAAGCGCGCCGAGAGGGGCGCCTTCTCATAGGGGAAGTTCAGCGTGGCCTTCGGCTTGAAGAAGTACTTCAGCGTCAGCGCCATGCCGCCGAGCAGCTCGGTCAGCAGGAAGCTCCGCGCGAAGCGGTCCAATGTGGTCATGCCGGCAGCCATCCCGTGAGCTTGAGCACCGCCGCCGTGAGCACCACCCACAGCAGGCTGAAGGGCAGGAACACCTTCCAGCCCAGGCGCATGAGCTGGTCATAGCGGAAGCGCGGGAAGGTGGCGCGCACCCAGATGAAGACGAACAGGCAGGCGGCGACCTTCAGCGCGAACCAGACCGGCCCGGGCACCCAGGTGAAGGGCGCGATGTCCAGCGGCGGCAGCCACCCACCCAGGAACAGGATGGTGGCAAGCGCGCTCATGAGGATCATGTTCGCGTATTCGCCGAGGAAGAACAGCGCGAAACTCATCGAGCTGTATTCGACGAAGAAGCCGGCCACCAGCTCGCTCTCGCCCTCGGGCAGGTCGAAGGGGGCGCGGTTCGTCTCGGCGAGCGCGCTGATGAAGAAGATCACGAACATCGGCAGCAGCGGGATGACGAACCACACCGTCTCCTGCGCGCGCACGATCTCGGTCAGGTTGAGCGACCCCACGCACAGCAGCACGGTCACGATCACGAGGCCGATCGAGACCTCGTAGCTGACCATCTGCGCCGCCGAGCGCAGCGCGCCCAGGAAGGCGTATTTCGAGTTCGACGCCCAGCCCGCGATGATCACGCCATAGACGCCGAGGGAGGAGATCGCGAACAGGTAGAGGATGCCGACGTTGATGTCGGCGATCGCCCAGCCATCGTTCACCGGGATGACCGCCCAGGCCAGCATGGCCAGCAAGAAGGTCAGCATCGGCGCCGCCAGGAACAGCAGCCGCGACGCCCCGGTGGGGATGATCGTCTCCTTCATCAGCATCTTGATGGCGTCGGCGAAGGGCTGGAGCATCCCGAAGGGCCCGACGACCGCCGGCCCCTGGCGCAGCTGCATCGCAGCCAGCACCTTGCGCTCGGCCCAGGTCAGATAGGCGACCGCGATCAGCACCGGCACCAGCAGGGCCAGGGTCTGCGCCACGGTCAGCGCCAGCACCCCGGCCGGCGAGGCAAGAAACTCGGTCATGTTCCGCTCACTCCGCCGCCAGCCGCGGCGCGCGCGGCAGATAGGTCGCGGCGCATTCCGCCATGGTGGGGCTGGCGCGGGTGATGGGGTCCACCTGCCAGTAGTTCACGATGGCCGGCGCGAAGGGCGCGGCGTCCAGCGGTGCTGCCGGCGGGCCCTCGGGGTCCGCGCAGCCGGTCACCGGCGCCTGGTCCAGCCGGGCAAAGACCGGATGCGTCGCCGCCATCTCGACGCGCAGCGCCTCGATGTCGTCGAAGGGCATCTCCTGGCC
>SKWC01000325.1 GCA_007129145.1 Rubritepida sp. | reverse complement strand
GCGCCCGGCTCGACCTCGGCGCCCTCGGCGGCGGCGATCGCCTCCAGCACGCCGGCCGAGGGAGCATTCACCTCCACCGTCACCTTGTCGGTCTCAAGCTCCACCAGCGGCTCATCCGCCGCCACGGCCTCGCCCGCCTGCTTCAGCCAGCGCGCCACGGTCGCGGTGGCCACGCTCTCGCCCAGTGTAGGTACCAGAATCTCGGTCGCCATTGTCTCTGCCTGTGCTCTGCCCTGGAAGTAGGCGCCCCTCGGTGTAGGCGATCGGGGGGCGGCTGGCCACCGCCCCCGCCTGTGCGCCGCGTGCGGCTGCTAGACCGTCAGCGCGGCGCGGACCAGCGCCTCCTGCTCGGCGGCATGGACCTTGGCCATCCCGGTGGCCGGGCTCGCCGCCTCCTCGCGCCCGACATAGCGCGGCCGCTTCGCCGCGATGTCGAGCCCCGCCAGCACCTTCTCGATGCGCCGGTCGAGGAAGGTCCAGGCGCCCATGTTCTCGGGCTCCTCCTGGCACCACACCACCTCAGCCGCCTTGTAGGGCGCAAGCGCGAGCGCGAGGCTGCGCGCGGGGAAGGGATAGAGCTGCTCCATCCGCACCAGCGCCACATCCTCGATGCCCTGGGCGCGGCGCGCCTCCAGCAGGTCGTAATAGACCTTGCCGGTGCACAGCACGACGCGCTTGACCTTCTCCTCCGGGGCGATCGCGTCCACCTCGGGGATGACGTACTGGAAGCTGCTGCCGGGGCCGAATTCTGCCAGCGAGGACACCGCCAGCTTGTGCCGCAGCAGCGACTTCGGCGTCATCACGACCAGCGGCTTGCGGTAGTTCGCCTTCAGCTGGCGGCGCAGCGCGTGGAAGTAGTTGGCCGGCGTGGTGAAGTTGCACACCCGCATGTTGCGCTCGGCGCAAAGCTGCAGGTAGCGCTCGAGCCGGGCCGAGGAGTGTTCCGGCCCCTGCCCCTCATAGCCATGCGGCAGCAGCATCACGAGGCCCGACATGCGCAGCCACTTGGTCTCGGCCGAGGCGATGAACTGGTCGATGATGACCTGCGCGCCATTGGCGAAATCGCCGAACTGCGCCTCCCACAGCACCAGCGTCTTGGGGTCCGCCAGCGAATAGCCGTAGTCGAAGCCGAGCACGCCGGCCTCGCTCAGCAGGGAGTTGAAGGCCTCGAAGCGCGCCTGCTCCGGGTGCAGGTGGTTCAGCGGCACGTGTTCGCGCTGGTTCGCCTGGTCCACCAGCACGCAGTGGCGGTGGCTGAAGGTGCCGCGCTGCACATCCTCGCCCGAGAGCCGGACGCGGTGGCCCTCCAGCAGCAGCGATCCGAAGGCCAGCGCCTCGCCGGTCGCCCAGTCGATGCCCTCGCCCGTCTCGATGGCCTGGCGCTTCGCCTCCAGTTGGCGGGTGATCTTGGGATTGGCGTTGAAGTCCGCGGGCACCCTGCAGAGCGCACCCCCGATCTCGCGCAGCAGGTCGAGCCCGACCGCCGTCTCATGCAGCTGCTCGGCCTCGGCGCCGGCGCTGATCGGCTTCAGCCCCGACCAATGCCCCTCCAGCCAGTCGGCCTTGTTCGGCTTGAACTGCGCCGCCGCCTCGAAGGCCTGGTCGAGCGTCGCGGTGAAGCTGTCCTGGATGGACTTCGCCTCCGCGGCCGGGACGCTGCCCTCGCGGGCCAGGTGCTCGGCGTAGAGGGTCCGCGTGGTCTTCATCTCGCGGATGCGCTTGTACATGGTGGGCTGGGTGAAGGCGGGCTCGTCGCTCTCATTGTGGCCGTGGCGGCGGTAGCAGACGATGTCGAGCACGATGTCCGCCTGGAAGCGCATGCGGAACTCGGCGCACATCTGCGCGCACCAGACCACCGCCTCGGGGTCGTCACCGTTCACATGCAGGATGGGCACCTGGATGCTCTTGGCCACGTCGGTGCAGTACAGCCCCGAATAGGCATGCGCCGGGACCGTGGTGAAGCCGATCTGGTTGTTCGTCACGATGTGGATCGTGCCGCCGGTGCGGTAGCCGATCAGCTGGCTCATCGCCAGCGTCTCATAGACGAGGCCCTGGCCGGCGAAGGCCGCGTCGCCATGCAGCAGGATGCCCATGACGCTGGTGCGCGTGCGCGTGTCGCCCGCCATGTCCTGGCGGGCGCGCACCTTGCCCACCACCACCGGATCAACGGCCTCCAGATGCGAGGGGTTGGGCTGCAGCGACAGATGCACCATCCGCCCGTTGATCTCGATGTCGGTGGAGGTGCCCAGGTGATACTTCACATCGCCCGAGCCCTGCACGTCGTCGGGCATGAAGCTCGAGCCCTTGAACTCCGCGAAGACCTGCGTGTAGGGCTTCTTCACCACATTCACGAGCATGTTCAGCCGGCCGCGATGCGCCATGCCGATGGCGATCTCGTTGCAGCCGAGCCCCGCGGCGGTCTCGATGGTGGCCTGCACGGCGGGGATGGTGCTCTCGCCGCCCTCCAGGCCGAAGCGCTTGGTGCCGACGTATTTCTTGGCGCAATAGGCCTCGAAGCCCTCGGCCTCGGTCAGCTGCGTCAGGATCTTGCGCTTGGCCGCGGCGTCGAAGGCGGTGACCCAGGGCGCGCCCTCGACCCGCTGCTGGATCCAGGCCTTCTGGTCCGGATCCTGGATGTGCATGAACTCGACGCCGATCGGCCCGCAATAGGTGGCGCGCACCCGCTCCATGATCTGGCGGATGCTGGCCGTCTCCAGCCCCAGCACGCGGTCGATGAAGATGGGGCGGTCCAGGTCGGCCTCGCTGAAGCCCCAGAAGGCGTGCGAGAGCTCGGGGTGGGCGGGCGGCTGCTGCAGGTCGAGGGGGTCGAGCTTCGCCTCCAGATGGCCGCGCACGCGATAGCTGCGGATCAGCATCAGCGCGCGGATGGAATCGAGCACCGAACGGCGCGTCTCCTCCGGATCGGCGGCGCGGCGGGCGGGGCCGGGCTTCGCCGCCTCCTCAGGGGGAGCGAAGCCGCCGCGCGGGCGCGGCGCCCAGGAGGCGCCCTGCGCATCCATAAGCACGGCGCGCGCATCATCGTTCAGGGCTGCGAAGATCTCCGCGAAGGAGGGGTCCACGCTGCCGGGGTCCTCGGCCCAGCGCGCATAGAGATCGGCGAGGAAGGCGGCATTCGCCCCATTCATCGCGCTTGCGAGGATGTCCACACCAGCCATGTCTTCCTCCGGAACGCGCTTTGCGCACGCCCGCCCTTGCTGTTTTCTTCAGCATCCGCCGCCGGAACGCCCTTGCGGCAAATCGCCTCAATATAGCGGCGAATCGTCGCGCGGGGCATCCCCCCGGCCGTTGGTCACGCCCGAGCGGGCAGGGCGCCGCCGCTGCGGCGGATCTCCTCCACCGCCAGGTCCCAGGCGGCGACCCGCTCAGGACCGGCGGGGTGGGTGTCGAACATGCCGCTCTGCATCCGGGTCGAGGCGCGCGCCAGCGTCAGCAGGAAGCCGCGCGCGCGGTCGAGGTCATAGCCCGCACGATGGAGGATGACAGCGGCGATGTAGTCGGCCTCGCGCTCCTGCTCGCGCGAGAAGGAAATGCGGCCGACCACCGCCCCCACATTGCCGCCGAGTTCCGTGGCGTCGCGCACGATTCGGCCCGAATAGGGCGACCCCGCGCCGAGATAGGCGGCGGCAGCGCCCAGCAGCAGCGCACCGATCACGGCGCCCACCTGCACGTTGCGCTGCGAATTGGCGATGTGGTTAGCCGCCTGGTGGCCGATCTCATGGCCGAGCACCAACGCCACCTCCTCGTCATTGCGGGCGTGTTCCACGATGCCGTGGTGGATGGCGATGACACCGCCCGGCCCGGCGCTGGCGTTCATCGAGCGGTCGGCCAGCACATGCACATGCCACCCACAGACGCCCACCCCCATCTCGTGGCAGGTCGCGACCGCCACATCCTGCAGGCGGCGATGCACCCGCGCGATGGTCGCCCTGGCCTCGTGGTCGCCCACGACCCGCCGGGGGAGCGCGGCCTCCGCCGTCACCTCGGTGGCCGCCAACTGGATGCGCGAGGCATCGGCGCTCGGCAGGCGGTGCATGGCCCCCGAACAGCCGCACAGCGCGCAGCCGGCGGACAGGGCGAGGAAGTGGCGGCGACCGGACATCGGACATGGCTTCCATGAACAGGCATGGAAACACATGCTGCATGCGTCTGCATGCTCAGGCAAGAACAGCCTCGTGAACCCCCGCATGGCCGCCCGCTCCAGCATCGCTGTACGCTCCCTCCAAAACCGGAGGACGACGCCATGCTCGACCACATCCTGGCCCAGGCGCAGGAGGATGCTCCGCGCGCGCTGGAGAGGCTGCGCCGCTTCATCCGCCAGCGCAGCATCTCGGCCGAGAACATCGGCCATGCCGAGATGTGCGCCCTGCTGGCCGCCGAGGTCGAGGCGCTGGGCGGCACCGCCGAGGTCGTGCCCGGCGTGGATTTCCCCATCCTCTACGGCCGCATCAATGCCGGCGCGCCGCGCACCCTGCTGATCCACAGCATGTACGACACCACCCCGGCCGAGGAGGCCGGCTGGCTGACCGACCCCTTCGCCGCCACCGTCATGGAACTGCCGGGCAAGGGCGAATGCCTGGTGGCGCGCGGCGCCGAGGACACCAAGGGCCCGGTGGCCGCGGTCTTCGCCATGATCGAGGCGCATCGCCGCGCCGAGGTGGAGCTGCCGGTCAACCTGATCCTGGTCTTCGAGGCGTCGGAGCTGGGCAGCCGCTCCATGGCCCCCTTCATCGAGTCGCGGCGCGAGGAGCTGGCCGACGCCGACCTCGCCTACTGGCCCTGGCACAGCGAGCGCGCGGACGGCACCGGCGTGGTGTGGCTGGGCTGCAAGGGGCTGATGACTTTCAAGCTGCATGTGCGCGGCGGCGAATGGGGCGGGCCGCGCGGCGCCGACCTGCACGGGCTGCACAGCGGCTGGGTCGCCAACCCGATCCACCGCCTGGCCGCCGCCATCGCCTCCTTCAAGGACGCGGGCGACCTCGAGATCGCGATCGAGGGCTTCTACGGCGAGGGCGATCCCGTCACCGCCGAGGATGAGGCGATGATCGAGCGCCTGGTGCAGCGCCTCGATCCCCAGGCCATCCTGCACGACCTCGATGTAGCGCGCTTCAAGCAGCGCGACTTCCGCGCCGCGCTGCACACCCATTGCTTCCGCTCGGAGTTCAACGTCTCGGGCATCCAGGGCGGGGTGGTGATCGAGGGGGGCGGCACCAAGGTGCTGCTGCCGCCCTCCGCCACCGCGAGCCTGGACCTGCGGCCGCTGGATGGCATGACCATCCCGCAGGTGATGGGCGCGATCCGCGACCACCTCGACCGGCACGGCTTCCCCGAGGTCGAGATCGAATTGCTGAACGGCTATGTCGGTGGGCGGATGCGGCCGTCGAACTGGGCGGTGCAGGAGTTGCTGGGCGCCTATCGCGACATCGGCACCGACCCGGAGGTCTGGCCGCGCACCGCCACCGCCATCGGCGTGTCGCTGTTCACCCGCACGCTGGGGATTCCCTGGATCGGCACCTGCCCCGGGCATTCCGGAGGCAAGCACGCGGCCAATGAGTTCCTGCAGGTGGCGGGCTTCCACCGGGCGGTGGGCTTCATGATCCGCCTGCTGTGGCGGATCGCGGCGGCGCGGGGCTGAGCCGCGCCGCCGGATGGGCGCCTGGGCCTCAGCCCAGCGCCTTCACCCCAGCGCCTTGACCATGGTCGAGCCCAGGCTGGCCGGGCTGTCGGCGATGTGGATGCCGGCGGCCGCCATGGCGGCCATCTTCGCCTCGGCCGTGTCCTTGCCGCCCGAGATCACCGCACCCGCATGGCCCATGCGCCGGCCCGGCGGCGCGGTGGCGCCGGCGATGAAGCCCACCACCGGCTTGTTGGGCTTGCCGGGGCCGAAGTTCTCGCGCGCCAGGAACTCGGCCGCCTGGACCTCGGACTGGCCGCCGATCTCGCCGATCATGATGATGGACTTGGTCTCGTCGTCCTTGAGGAACAGCTCCAGCACGTCGATGAAGTCCATCCCCTTCACCGGGTCGCCGCCGATGCCCACGCAGGAGGACTGGCCGAGCCCCGCCGCGGAGGTCTGCGCCACCGCCTCATAGGTCAGCGTGCCCGAGCGGCTGACGATCCCCACCGAGCCGCGGCGGTGGATGTGGCCCGGCATGATGCCGATCTTGCAGGCCTCGGGGGTGATGACGCCCGGGCAGTTCGGCCCGACCAGGCGCGACTTGGAGCTTTGCAGCGCCCGCTTCACCCGCACCATGTCCAGCACCGGGATGCCCTCGGTGATGCAGATCACCAGCGGGATCTCGGCCTCCAGCGCCTCCAGGATGCTGTCCGCCGCGAAGGGCGCGGGCACATAGATGACCGAGGCGTTGGCCCCCGTCTGCGCCTTGCACTCGGCCACCGTGTCGAACACGGGCAGGTTCAGCGTGGGGTGCATGGTACCGCCCTTGCCGGGGGTCACGCCGCCCACATAGGTCGAGCCATAGGCGATGCCCTGGCTCGCGTGGAAGGTGCCCTGCGCGCCGGTGAAGCCCTGCGTCATCACCCGCGTGTTCTTGTCGACCAGGATCGCCATGGCTCAGGCCCCCTTCACCGCCGCGACCACCTTCTGGGCGGCGTCGGCGAGATTGTCCGCGGGAATGATGTCGAGGCCGGATTCCGCGAGGATCTTCTTCCCCAGCTCGACATTCGTGCCCTCCAGCCGCACCACCAGCGGCACCGAGAGCTTCAGGTTCTTCGACGCCTCGACGATGCCGGTCGCGATCATGTCGCATTTGGCGATGCCGCCGAAGATGTTGACCAGAATCGCCTTCACGTTGGCGTCGGAGGTGATGATGCGGAACGCCTGGGTCACGCGCGCGCTGTCCGCGGTGCCGCCCACGTCCAGGAAGTTCGCGGGGCTCGAGCCATACAGCTTGATGATGTCCATCGTCGCCATGGCAAGGCCCGCGCCATTCACCATGCAGCCGATCTCGCCATCGAGCGCCACGTAGTTCAGGTCGTTCTGGACCGCGTCCAGCTCCTTGGGGTCCATCTCATCGTCGTCGCGCAGCGCCTCGAGGTCCTTGTGGCGGAACAGCGCGCTGTCGTCGAAGCTCACCTTGGCGTCCAGCGCCACCACGTCGCCCGCCTTGGTCACGACCAGCGGGTTGATCTCGACGATGGCGCAGTCGAGCTCCACGAAGGCCTTGTACATGGCCGCGCAGAAGCCCACGAAGCTGTTCACCTGCTTGCCGGTCAGCCCCATCCCGAAGGCGAGCGTCCGGCCATGGTAGCCCGAGAAGCCGGTCGCGGGGTCGATGTCCACCTTCAGGATCTTCTCGGGGTGGCTGGCCGCCACCTCCTCGATCTCCATGCCACCCTCGGTGCTGGCCATGATCACGACGCGCGAGGCGTCGCGGTCCACCAGCAGGGAGAGGTAGAGTTCGCGCGCGATGTCGCAGCCGGCCTCGACATAGACGCGGCGCACCAGCTTGCCCTCGGGGCCGGTCTGCTTGGT
>SKWC01000315.1 GCA_007129145.1 Rubritepida sp. | reverse complement strand
CTGGCCGGCGGCGCGGTGCTGGTCTTCCCCACCAGCCCGATGCCCGCGCCGAAGCTCGGCGCCAGCCAGGCCGAGCAGAACGCGGTGCGCGAGGCGACGATGGGCGTCACCGCCATCTCGGGCCTCGCATCCCTGTGCGAGGTGAGCCTGCCGCTCGGCCGGGTGGATGGCGCGCCGGTCGGGCTGTCGCTGGCCGCCGCACCGGGCCGCGATCGCGCCCTGCTGGCCCTGGCCGAGGCGGTGGCCGCCGCCATGCCCCGTTGAAGGATGACCGCATGAGCCTGCGCGACGCCACCGCCGCCGACATCCCGGCCATCGCGGCCATCTATGCACATCATGTGCTGACCGGGACCGGCACCTTCGAGGAGGTGCCGCCCACCGAGACCGAGATGGCCGCGCGGCTGGCCAAGGTGCAGGCCGCCGGCTGCGCCTGGCTGGTGGCCGAATCCGGCGGCGGGGTGGTCGGCTATGCCTATTACGCGCCCTTCCGCGACCGCAGCGCCTACCGCTTCTGCGCCGAGGACAGCATCTATGTCCGCGACGACCAGCGCGGCATGGGCGTGGGCAGGCTTCTGGGCGAGGTGCTGGTCGAGCGCGCGACTGCGCAGGGCTTCCGCCAGATGCTGGCGGTGATCGGCGACAGCGAGAATGTCGGCTCGATCGGCCTGCACGCCGCGCTGGGCTTCCGGCAGGTGGGGGTGATGCGCGCGGTGGGCTTCAAGTTCGGCCAGTGGCTGGATGTCGTGACCATGCAGCGCGCGCTGGGCGAGGGCGACCGCAGCCTGCCCGCCTGAGTTTCCCCGATCCGGCCATAGGCTGTAGGGTGCGCGCCCCGAGGCCCGCCGGAAGGATCATGTTGCACCGCGCCGAGACCCTCGCCGCCATCAGCGTCGGCGTCGCCCTGGCCGTGCTCGGCCTGAAGGCGGCCGCCTGGTGGATGACCGGCAGCGTCGCCCTCTTCGCCGATGCGATGGAGAGCGTGGTGAACGTCGCCGCCGCCGGCGCGGCGCTGGTCGCCATCCGCTTCGCCGCGATCCCGGCGGATGCCAACCACCCCTATGGCCACCACAAGGCCGAGTATTTCGCCGCCGTGTTGAACGGCGCGCTGATCCTGGCCGCCGCCTTCGTCATCCTCTACGAGGCTTGGAATGCGTGGCTCAGCCCGCGCGTGCCGCTGCTGACCGCCGGGGCCTTCGCGGTGTCGCTGACCGCCACCGCCATCAACGCCTTCTGGTCCTGGGTGCTGTTCCGGCGCGGCAAGGCGCTGCGCTCGCCGGCGCTGCTGGCCGATGCGAGGCATCTGCTGGCCGATGTGGTCACCTCGGTCGGCGCGCTCGCCGGCCTCGCGCTGGCGCTCGCCACCGGGCTGCTGTGGCTCGATCCGCTGCTGGGCGCGCTGACGGCGCTGAACATCCTCTACAGCGGGCTGCGCCTGGTGCGCGAAAGCGTGGGCGGGCTGATGGATGAGGCCGTGCCGCCCGAGACCCAGGGCAAGCTGCGCGACATCCTCGCCACCGAGGCCGAGGGCGCGATCGAGGCGCATGACATCCGCGCCCGCCAGGCCGGGCCGCGGTTGTTCATCGAGTTCCACCTGGTGGTCCCGGGCGAGATGCGCGTGGTCGAGGCGCACGCCATCTGCGACCGGGTGGAGGCGGCGCTTCGCAAGGCGCTGGGCGAGGCGACTATCACCATCCATGTCGAGCCCGAGGGCAAGGCCAAGCACCGCGGGGTGGTGGTGCTGTGAGCCGCGCCGCCCATATCCCGGCCCGGTGAGAAGGGGGCTCTGATGGTCCGGCTGGACGTGATCACGACCCGCGGCGGCGATGCGGGTGAGACATCGCTGGGCGATGGCGCGCGCGTGCGCAAGGACGCGCTGCGGGTCGAGGCCTATGGCACGGTGGATGAGTTGAACGCCGTGCTGGGCGTGCTGCGGCTGCATCTGCACGCGGATGCCGAAGGCGATGCGATGGCCGCGCGCATGCAGAACGACCTGTTCGACCTGGGGGCGGATCTCTGCGTGCCGGGGACCGACAGCGAGGGGCGGCTGCGGGTCAACGCGGCGCAATGCCTGCGCCTGGAGCAGGAGGTTGCGGCGATGAACGCGCATATCCCGCCGCTGCGCAGCTTCATCCTGCCCGGCGGCAGCGCGGCCGCCGCCTACGCCCACCTCGCGCGCACCGTGGCCCGGCGGGCCGAGCGGCTGGTGGTCGCGCTGGCCGCCGAGGAGGCGGTGAACCCCGAGGCGGTGCGCTACCTCAACCGCCTGTCGGACCACCTGTTCGTGCTGGCGCGCCGCTGCAACGGCAATGGCGCGCAGGATGTGACCTGGGTGCCCGGCGCCACGCGCGGCGCCGGGTGAGCCCCGCCCTCAGAGGCTGAAGCGGGTTCCGACCAGCAGGCTGCGGCCCGGCGTCTGGAAGCCATTGGCCGGCTCGAAGCGGCTGTTGGTCAGGTTGCGCCCCTCCAGGAAGCTGGTGATGCCGGGCCGCACTTCATAGGTGGCGGTGATGTGCAGCAGCGTGCCGCTGGGGTTCAGCCGGGGCGTGAAGAAGCTGGACCCGTCATCGCGGTAGCTGGCGAAGGCGTTCTCGATCGCCCGGCCGGTGAATTCCAGCTGCGGCGTGATGACCAGGCCCGGCAGCGGCGTGATCCGCGCGCTGGCGGTGATCGCGTGCTGTGGCCGCCGCGCCAGTGGCCGGTTGGTGCGCGCGTCGCGTGCATCGGTGATGGTCCAGGCGAACTCACCGCTCAGCCAGTCGAAGGGCCGCACCGCCAGGGTTATCTCGCCGCCGCGCAGCCTGGCCCGGTCGAGATTGGCGAGCGACCCGCCCGACAACTGGATCAGGTTGCGCACGCGGGACTGGAAGTAGGTCAGCCCCAGCGTGGCGAAATCGGCGCGGCCGGCCAGCGCGATGTCGATCTCGCCGCCGATCTCGAAGCCGATGCTGCGCTCGGGCCGCAGGTTCGGGTTGCCGGCGAAGAAGGGCGGCAGCACGCCGAAGCGCTGGAACAGCGAGGGCGCGTTGAAGCCCGTCCCGCCCGAGGCGCGCAGCCGCCCGCCGACCTCGGGGATGTCCAGCACAGCGCCCAGCCGCCAGGTGGTCGCGCCGCCGAAGCGGCCCACCGCGTCATGGCGCAGCCCGGCGGTGACATCCAGCCGCTCCCACAGCCGGTATTGCAGGGCCACGTGGCCTGCCACCGTCTCCTGCCCGGCATTCACCGTGGTCACGAAGGGTGCGGCGCCGAAGCGGCTGCGCGCATCCTCGCGCCCGTAGGTCACGCCGAAGCTCAGCGCGCCATCGGTCGCGACACCCAGGGCGGGCAGGCGCAGCGTGTTGCCCCAGTCCAGCAGCAGCCGCTCGCCGCGGTAGGAGTCGCGACCCGCCGCGGGGCTCAGCACGTCGGGTTCGTTCACGAAGACGCGCCGGTCCTGGGTGAAGGCGAGCCGCAGCCCGGTGGTCCAGCGCCCGTCCAGCAACCGCGTCTCGCCGCGCAGCTGGCCGAACAGCCGGCGGTCGTCGCCGCGGAAGTTGGGGTCGTCGCGCGGCACGCTGTCCAGGTCGAAGCGGTTCTGGCGGTAGCGCAGCGTGCCCTCGATGCGCGTCCCCTCCCAGGGGGTGACGCCCAGGCGCAGATGGGTGGCGAAGCCCGCCAGCCCGTCGCGCTCGTTCAGCGTGTTCCGGAAGCGGCCGGCGGTGGCGTTGAAGCCATCGGTCCTGAGGCCGTTGATGCTGGCCAGGTAGTCGAAGCGGCCCAGCGTGCCGGTGGCGCCAAGGCCTCCGCGCAGCGTGCCCTGGGTGCCGCCGGCCAGCTCGCCATAGGGCGCGAAGGGGCGGTCGGCGGCGCGGCGCGAGACGAGGTTGATCACGCCCCCCAGCGCCGCGCTGCCATAGAGCGAGGAGGCCGGGCCGCGCAGCACCTCGATGCGCTCGATGTCGAACAGCAGGTCATTGCCGAAGTTGAAGGCGCCATTGGGCTCGGAGGGGTCGTTCAGCGGCACGCCGTCCAGCAGCACCAGCACCGAGCGGCCGGAATTGCCGCGGATGAAGACGGTCGCGCTCTGCCCCGGCCCGCCGGATTGGGCGATGCGCAGCCCCGGCACGGAAGCGAGCGCCTCGGCCAGGGTGTTCTGGCCGCGTTCCTCCAGCTGGCGGCGGGTCACGACGGTGATGGAGGCCGGCACGCGCTCCTGCGGGGTGGGCAGGCGGGTGGCGGTGACGATGGTGTCGGGCAGCAGCGCCGGCGCGGGTTCTTGCGCGAGCGCGGGTGTGGCCGCCAGCAGGGCGGCAGAGGCGAGGATCAGATGGCGCATGGGGGTCTCCCGTTCTGCGCGTGACGACATGCCGTGCGGAGGCGCATGCCCCCGCCCGACGGCTGACGTCGAACCCGCAGCCGGAACAACGGTTCCGTGGCGCCGGTGCACCCCGCCCGGCACGCGCGAGACCAACTCTGCGCCGGCCGGTCTCCTGGCTCGCGGGTCATCGCCCTGGTCCGCCTTCTCACCCCCCGGCAAGGGAGCAATGGCAGTGGGACCGGGACTCTCCGCCTACAGTTGCGGGGGCAGCCGCGGATTGACCGGGGATTGTGCCCCGGCGTCGCGCGTTCCCGTTTCACCCCTCATCGGGGCACCGACGCATGGGGCAAGCGTAGCCGCGATCAGAACAGCCAGCCAAGGGCCTGCAGCGCAGCCCAGCCCATCAGCAGGTAGAGGACGGTGGCGAAGAGGCTGCCCGCCAGGGTCAGCACGGCGCCGATGGCGGCCAGGCGGCTGTCATGCTCGATCAGACCCAGCGCCAGCACGATCAGGCCCATGGCCGGCGGGCCATTGGTCATGGGCCCCGGCAGGATCAGCATGATGGCGGCATAGATCACGAGCCAGCCCAGCATGCGCTCACCCTCGGGGCGGGTGAACAGGCCGGGGCGCGGGCGGGCGATGCGCTCCAGCCGCTGGAACCAGGGCGCGGCCCGGTTGGCGAAGCGCAGCAGGTCCTCGCGCCTGATGGATTGCCGCGCGGCGAAGCCGGGCAGGCGCGGCACCCGCCGCCCCATGGCCAGCTGGATGCCGAGGATCAGGATGGGCACGCCCATGACCGTGGACATGCCCGGCAGCACGCAGGGCGGGCAGAGCACCAGGAGGAGCATGCCGAAGGCGCGGTCGCCGAAGGTCTGGGCCAGGTCGCCCAGGCTGGCGCGGGCGGCGGGGAAACGCGCGGCGATGGCGGGCAGCAGGCGGGAGATCGGCAGATCCCAGCCCTCGGGCCGCGCGGTGGCCGGGGCATCGGCCGAAGCCGGCACAGGACCATGCACGCGCGCATCCCCCCGACGCTGGATGGGCCTGGACATGGTTCCCACCCCCCGGCGATGCCAGGGGGTGGGGTTTCGTCTCAGCGGCCGGTGAAGACCGGCTGGCGCTTCGCCATGAAGGCCGTGCGGCCCTCGCGGTAGTCCTCGCTGTCGAAGCAGGCGGCGGTGTCGGCGTCGATCTGCGCCAAGTCGCGGTCGGCGCGATCCTGCAGCACGGACAGCACGGCGCGCTTGTTGGCCTTCAGCGACAGCGGCGCGTTGCGCGCCATGGTCGCGGTCAGCTTCTCGACCACGGCGTCCAGCTCCTCGGCCGGATGGAGCTTGTTGATCAGCCCCATGCGCTCGGCTTCCTCGCCGGAGATGCGGCCGCCGGTCATCAGGATGTAGTGGGCATGGGCCGGGCCCACCAGCGCCACCAGCGCCTTCACGGTCTCATAGCCATAGGCGATGCCCAGCCGCGCGGCGGGGATGCCGAACTCGCTGCCCACCCCGGCGATTCGGATGTCGCAGGTCATGGCGATGCCCAGGCCCCCGCCCATGCAGAAGCCCTGGATCTTGGCGATCACGGGCTTCTGGAAATCGGCCAGCTTCTGGCGGCCGATGCCGGTGCGGCGGCCGTATTCGCGCTGCGCCTCGGCGTCCGAGCGGGTCTTCTCGAACTGCGAGATGTCCGCACCGGAGACGAAGGCCTTGCCGCCCGCGCCTTCCAGAACCACGCAGCGCACCGCGTCATCGGCGGCGAAGCGGTCCAGCGCCTCGGCCAGCCCGTCCCACATGATGACGCTCATGGCGTTGCGCTTTTCCGGCTGGTTGAACACGATCGTGCCCACGCCGTTCTTCACATGCGCGAGGATCTTCCCCTCGGCCAGAACCATATCCAACATCCGTCTTACCCTCCGATCGCCTTTTTCTCGCGCAGGGCGGCGATCTCCGCCGCGGTGAACCCCGCCTCCGCCAGAATCTCTTCAGAATGCTCGCCCAGGGCGGGCACGCCCATGCGAATGCCTGGGCTGTGGCCCGAGACGTTGATGGGCGTGCGCACCACCCCCGCCTGGCCCAGCTTCGCGTGCGGGATCTGCCAGACCATGTCGAGGTGCCGCACCTGCGGGTCCTCGAACACTTCCTTGATGTTGTTGATCGGCCCGCAGGGGATGCCGGCCTCCTCCAGCTTGGCGATCCAGTATTCGCTGGGCTTCTGGCGCGTCACCTCCGCGATGGCGGCGTTCAGCGCCGGGCGGTCCCTGGTGCGGCCCTCCACCGTCTTCCACTCGGGCTTTTCCAGCCAGTCCTCGCGGCCGGCGGCGCGGCAGAACACCTCCCACAGCTTGGGCGAGGAGGCGGCAATGTTGATCGGCTTGTCCGTGGAAGGGAACACGCCCATCGGCGAGTTCACCGGATGGTCGTTGCCGGCCTGGCCGGCCACCTCGCCCTTCTGCAGGAAGCGGGTGGCCTGGAAATCCAGCATGAACACCTCGGCCTCGAGCAGCGAGGTCGAGACATAGCGCCCGCGGCCGGTCTTCTCACGCTCATACAGCGCCATCATGACGCCCATGGCCAGCAGGTTGCCGGCCGTCAGGTCGTTGATGGGGATGCCCACGCGCATCGGGCCGCGGCCGGGTTCGCCGGTGATGGTCATCAGCCCGCCCATGCCCTGGGCGATCTGGTCCACGCCGCCGCGCGTGGAGTAGGGGCCGGTCTGCCCGAAGCCCGAGATCGAGGCGTAGATCAGCCGCGGGTTGCGCGCTGACAGCGTCTCGTAATCCACCTTGAGGCGATGCTTCACCTGCATGCGCATGTTCTCCACCACGATGTCCGCGGTGTCGGCCAGGCGGAGGAAGGCGGCGTGGCCCTCGGGATTCTTGAGGTCCAGCGAGATGCCGCGCTTGTTGCGGTGCAGGTTGGTGAAGTCGAAGCCGTCGCGCGCGCCGCCCAGCCCGTCATTGGCGCCGGGTGGCTCGACGCGGATGATATCCGCGCCCCAGTCGGCCAGGTGGCGCACGCAGGTGGGCCCGGCGCGGGCCAGGGTCAGGTCGAGGACTCGCAGTCCAGCCAGGGGCAGGGTGTCCTGCTGCACCGGCAGCGCATCGGCGCGGACGTCGTCGGGCATGGCTTTCTCCCCGGGGGTACGTTTCCAGGAACCACGGTAGCGACATTCGGGCCCGGCCGGAACCCTACCGGCCGCGCAGCCGCGCCAGCCCCCGCCACAGCGGGCCGATCAGGAAGTTGCACATCAACGTGCGGGT
>SKWC01000156.1 GCA_007129145.1 Rubritepida sp. | reverse complement strand
CGGGCGCTACATAACGCGGCCATGAGCGACACAGCCTCCCCTGCCGGAAGCCCCAGTTTCCAGGAGATGATCCTGCGCCTGCACGCCTTCTGGTCGGCGCAGGGCTGCCTGATCCTGCAGCCCTACGACATGGAGATGGGCGCGGGCACCTTCCACCCGGCCACCACCCTGCGCGCGCTGGGCCCCCAGCCCTGGAGTGCGGCCTATGTGCAGCCCTCGCGCCGGCCCTCGGACGGGCGCTATGGCGAGAATCCGAACCGGTTGCAGCACTACTACCAGTACCAGGTCATCATGAAGCCTTCGCCGCGCGATCCGCAGGCGCTGCTGATGGACAGCTACCGCGCACTCGGCCTCGACCCCGCGCTGCACGACATCCGCTTCGTCGAGGATGATTGGGAGAGCCCCACGCTCGGCGCCTGGGGGCTGGGCTGGGAGGTGTGGTGCGACGGCATGGAGGTGACGCAGTTCACCTATTTCCAGCAGGTGGGCGGCATCCCCTGCGAGGTACCGAGCTGCGAGCTGACCTACGGGCTGGAGCGCCTGGCGATGTACATCCAGGGCGTCGAGAACGTGTATGATCTGCGCTTCAACGATGCGGGCGTGACCTATGGCGACGTGTTCCTCCGCGCCGAGCGCGAATACAGCGCCCATAATTTCGAACACGCGGATGTGAGCCTGCTGCGCCGCCACTTCGAGGAGGCCGAGGTCGAATGCCGCGCCCTGGTGGCGCAGGGGCTCGCGCTGCCCGCCTATGACCAGTGCATCAAGGCCAGCCACCGCTTCAACCTGCTGGACGCGCGCGGCGCCATCTCCGTGACCGAGCGCGCGGCCTATATCGGGCGCGTGCGCAACCTGGCGCGGGCGTGCTGCGAGACCTGGCTGGGCGCATCCCCCTTGGGCGCATCCCCCTTGGGCGCATCCCCCCTGGGCGCATCCCCCCTGGGGGGGGCCGCCTGACATGGCCGAGCTGCTAATCGAGCTGCTGACCGAGGAAATTCCCGCGCGCATGCAGGCGCGCGCCGCCGAGGATCTGTGCCGCCTCGCCGCCCAGGGCCTCGCGCCGCTGATGGAGGGCGCGCCGCAGGGCTTCCATGGGGCGCGGCGCATCGGGCTGGTGGGCGCCATGGCGCTCTCGGCCGAGACTGCGGCGAAGGAGGAGCGCGGCCCGCGCGTCGGCGCGCCGGAGCAGGCGCTGGCCGGCTTCCTGCGCAAGCACGGCGCCCCGCGCGAGGCGCTGGAGGAGCAGGGCGGCTTCTGGGTGCTGCGCCGCCCGGGCGAGACCATCACCGCCGAGGCGCTGCTGCACCGCGCCATCCCCGACATGCTGTGGTCCTTCCCCTGGCCCAAATCCATGCGCTGGGGCCGCAGCGGCTTCCATTGGGTCCGGCCGCTGCAGCGCATCCTGGTGCTGCTGGACGGCCGGGCCGTGCCGGTGGCGCTGGCGCGCGGCGGCGATGACGCGCATGGGCTGGTGGCGGATGCGCTGACCGAGGGGCATCGGGTGCACGCGCCCGGCGCCTTCGCCGTGGCCTCGGCCACGGACCATGCCGCGCGGCTGAAGGATGCCTTCGTGCTGCGCGACGCCGCCGCCCGCGCGGCCGTGATCGAGCAGGGGCTGGGGCGCCTGGCCGCCGCCGAGCGGCTGGAGGTGGTGCCCGACGCCGGGCTGCTGGCCGAGGTGGCCGGGCTGGTGGAATGGCCCGTGCCGCTGCTGGGCCGCATTGACGAGGGTTTCATGGACCTGCCCGCCGAGGTGCTGCGCACCTCGATGCGGGTGAACCAGCGCTATTTCGCCCTGCGCCACCCGGACGGCCGGGCGGCGGCGCGCTTCGGCATGGTGGCGAACATCGCCGCGCCCGACGGCGGGGCGGCGCTGCTGGCCGGCAATGAGCGCGTGCTGCGCGCACGGCTTTCGGATGCGCGCTTCTTCTGGGACCAGGACCGCAGGCAGCGGCTGGAGGATCTGCTGCCGCGGCTGGAGGGCGTCACCTTCCATGCGAAGCTGGGCAGCCAGGGCCAGCGCGTGCTGCGGCTGATGCGCCTTGCCGGGCACCTCGCGCCCATGCTGCACGCCGACCGGGGCCTGGCCGAGCGCGCGGCGCTGCTGTGCAAGGCGGACCTGGCCTCGGGCATGGTGGGCGAGTTCCCGGAGCTGCAGGGCGTGATGGGCGGGCACTACGCCCGCCAGCAGGGCGAGGATGCGCGGGTGGCCGAAGCCATCGCGCAGCACTACCGCCCGCTGGGTCCGGGCGACGCGGTGCCGGCCGAGCCGGTGGCCATGGTGGTGGCGCTGGCGGACAAGCTGGACCAGCTGGCGGGCTTCTTCGCAGTGGATGAGCGGCCCACCGGCTCGGGCGATCCCTTCGCGCTGCGCCGGGCGGGGCTGGGGGTGATCCGGATCATCCGGGAGAACGGGCTGCGGCTGCCGCTGCATGACGCGCTGGCCGAGGCGTTCTTCGGCTATCCGCAGGCAACCGGGGCGGCCGCCGCGCCGGAGTTCGGGATGGCGGTGGCGGCCGAGCGGATGAAGGTGGGCGCGCCGCCGGAAGGGCGCCACCCGCCCATGGTGGCGGCCTTCGCCGCGGGCGTCGCGGATTTCCTCATGGAACGCCTGCGTGTGCAGCTGCGCTCGGAAGGGGCGCGGCATGACCTGGTGGCCGCCTCCATCGGACATGACGACGACATCACGCGCATCCTCGCCCGCGCCGCGGCGCTGCAAAGCCTTGTCGAGTCCGAAACGGGCACCAACCTCCTTGCCGCCTACAAGCGCGCGCAAAATATCCTGCGCATCGAAAACAAGAAGGATGGCCCGCATACCGGGGCGGTGGATCACTCTCTTCTGGTCATGCCGCAGGAGCAGGCGCTGAACGCCGCCCTCGACAGGGCGGATGATGCGGTGCTATTCGCCCTGCGGCACGAGGACTTCGCCGCCGCGATGGCCGCCCTGGCCGCACTGCGCGGGCCGGTGGATGATTTCTTCGAGGGGACCCTGGTGAACGAGGCCGGTTTCCGGCACAACCGTTTGCGTCTCCTCTCCCGACTGACGGCCGCCATGGAGCGCGTGGCGGACCTCTCCATGATCGAAGCGTGAAGGAACATGTCCGCATGACGAAATGGGTCTACAGTTTCGGTGCCGGCCGCAACGATGGCCGGGCGGACATGCGCGACCTGCTGGGCGGCAAGGGCGCCAACCTGGCCGAGATGGCCAGCCTCGGCCTGCCGGTGCCGCCGGGCTTCACCATCACCACCGAGGTCTGCACCTACTACTACAAGCACAATGAGCAATATCCGCCCGAGCTGGCGGCGACCGTGAAGGAAGCCCTGGCCCGCGTCGAGGACGCCGTCGGGCTGAAGTTCGGCGACACCGACAAGCCGCTGCTGGTGTCCGTGCGCTCCGGCGCGCGGGTGTCCATGCCGGGCATGATGGACACGGTGCTGAACCTCGGGCTGAACGACCAGACGGTGGAGGGGCTGGCCAAGGCCAGCGGCGACCCGCGCTTCGCCTGGGACAGCTACCGCCGCTTCATCCAGATGTTCGGCGGCGTGGTGCTGGGCGTGGACCATCACCGCTTCGAGGAGATCATCGAGGCCGCGAAGCTCGACCGCGGCGTGATCGAGGACACCGACCTGACGGCCGATGACTGGAAGCAGGTCATCGCGGGCTACAAGCAGGCGGTGCAGGAAGCCACCGGAAACCCCTTCCCGCAGGAGCCCGAGGCGCAGCTCTGGGCGGCGATCGGCGCGGTGTTCGGCTCCTGGATGAACCAGCGCGCCATCACCTACCGCCGCCTGCACGACATCTCGGCCGAATGGGGCACGGCGGTGAATGTGCAGGCCATGGTGTTCGGCAACATGGGCAGCGACTGCGCCACCGGCGTGTGCTTCACCCGCGACCCCTCCACGGGCGAGGACATCTTCTACGGCGAATACCTGGTGAACGCGCAGGGCGAGGATGTGGTGGCGGGCATCCGCACGCCGCAGCCCATGGCCAAGGGCCGCGCCAAGCCCGGCGAGAAGCCCATGGAAGAGGTGATGCCCGAGGCCTACGCCGAGCTGGTCCGCGTCCGCGAGTCGCTGGAAAAGCACTACAAGGACATGCAGGACATCGAGTTCACGGTCCAGCAGAACAAGCTCTACATGCTGCAGACCCGCAACGGGAAGCGCACGGCCGCCGCCTCCCTCAAGATCGCGGTGGACATGTGCCGCGAGGGGCTGATCGACGAGGCCGAGGCGATCAAGCGGGTGGCCCCGGGCTCGCTCGACCAGCTGCTGCACCCGACGCTCGATCCGAAGTCGCCGCGCAAGCTGCTGTCCAAGGGGCTGCCGGCCTCGCCGGGCGCGGCCTCCGGCGTCGTGGTGTTCTCTGCCGATGAGGCCGAGATCCGCGCCCGCGAGGGCGAGAGCGTGATCCTGGTGCGCATCGAAACCAGCCCCGAGGACATCCATGGGATGCACGCCGCGCGCGGCATCCTGACCACCCGCGGCGGCATGACCAGCCACGCGGCCGTGGTAGCGCGCGGCATGGGCCGGCCCTGCGTGGCCGGGGCGGGCGGCATCACGGTGGACTACACCGCCCAGGCGCTGTCGGCCGGCGGGCACATCATCCGCGCGGGCGAGACGATCACGCTGGATGGCGCGACGGGCGAGATCTTCATCGGCCCCGTCGCCATGATCGAACCCAAGCTGTCGGGCGATTTCGCGACGCTGATGGAATGGGCCGACAGGGTGCGGCGCATGAAGGTGCGCGCCAATGCCGAAACCCCGCTGGACGCCGAGACGGCGCGCAAGTTCGGCGCCGAGGGCATCGGGCTGTGCCGCACCGAGCACATGTTCTTCGAGCCCGAGCGCATCGGCGCGGTGCGCCAGATGATCATGGCCGAGCATGCGGAGGGCCGGCGCGTCGCCATCGCGAAGCTGCTGCCCTTCCAGCGCGAGGATTTCACCGCGCTGTTCCGCATCATGGCCGGGCTGCCCGTCACCATCCGGCTGCTCGACCCGCCGCTGCACGAATTCCTGCCGCACAGCGACGCCGAGATCGCGGAGGTCGCGGAAAGCCTGGGCGTGGATGTGGGCGCGATGCAGCGCCGCGCCGCCGACCTCGCGGAGGCGAACCCCATGCTGGGCCACCGTGGTTGCAGGCTCGGCATCTCCTACCCCGAGATCTACGAGATGCAGGCGCGCGCCATCTTCGAGGCCGCGGTGGTGGTCGCCAAGGAAACCGGCGCGGCCCCGGTGCCCGAGATCATGATCCCGCTGGTGATGACCCGGCGCGAGCTGGAGATCACCCGCGCCCAGGTGGACCGCATGGCCGAGGCGGTGTTCACCGAGAGCGGCACGCGCATCGAATACCTGGTCGGCACCATGATCGAGCTGCCGCGCGCCGCGCTGACCGCGCAGGAGATCGCGCAGCACGCCGACTTCTTCAGCTTCGGCACCAATGACCTGACGCAGACGGTGTTCGGCCTGTCGCGCGACGACGCCGGGAAGTTCCTGCCCTCCTACGTCGAGAAGAACATCCTGCCCAAGGACCCCTTCGTCTCGCTGGACGTGGAGGGCGTGGGCGCGCTGGTCGAGATCGCGGCCGAGCGCGGCCGGCGCGCGAAGAACGGGCTGAAGATGGGCATCTGCGGCGAGCACGGCGGCGACCCCTCCTCGATCCATTTCTGCGAGAAGGTGGGGCTGGAATACGTCTCCTGCTCGCCCTACCGGGTGCCGGTGGCGCGGCTGGCGGCGGCGCAGGCCGCGCTGCAGGCGGGCGGGGTGGACCGCACCGCCTGAGGACGCATCGGATGCGCCGCGCGGTTCAGAACCAGCGGCGCACCCGGGCGCAGTAATCCTCATAGGGCTGGCCGAAGCGGAGGCGCAGATAGGCTTCCTCGCGCCGCACAACGCCGAAATCCAGCGCGATGAACACGCCGCCCACCGCCAGCCAGGCCCAGAGCGAGCCCCACATCAGCGCGATCCCGGTCAGCATGATCACCATGCCCGAGTAGATCGGGTTGCGGCCGAAGCGGAACGGGCCGGTGGGGACGAAGGCGGCGTCGGGCTTGTCCGGCCGCGGGTCGTTGCCGGCGCGGATCAGCGCGATCAGGCCCCAGCCGGTCAGCGCCGCGCCGACGCAGATCACGATGTAGCCGAGTTCCGGCGCCGGCGGACCGAGCTGAACGGGAAACACCTGCTGCAGGATCCAGGCCAGCGCCACCCCGCCCAGCACGATCATCGGCGGGGGAGTCGGCACGGCCGGGCCGTCGGGGCTCTCCTGAGGCGGGGTGGGGTCAGCCGGCATCTGCGGTCTCCGCGGGCAGGTTCATCCAGCCGGGCGGCTCCGGCGTCAGAACCGCATCGCCGCAGGCCAGCGGGCCGGCACGCAGCGCCTCCAGCCGCAGCAGCGCGAGGCCGCGTCCGTCGCGGCCGGAGCGCATTTCGCCCAGCTCGCGCCCCTCATGCAGCACGGGCGTGCCATGCGGCGGCAAGGGCCCCTCGACCCGCACGGGGCAGAGGCGCTTCTTGACCAGGCCGCGATACTTGGTCCGCGCCGTCAGCTCCTGGCCCATGTAGCAGCCCTTGGTCCAGGAGACGCCGTGCAGCTCGTCGAAGCCCGCTTCCAGCAGCACGGTCTTTTCCGCATCCAGGTCCCGCGGGCCGTCGGGCAGGCCGAGGGCGAGGCGGTAGCGATCGTAATCCTCCACCCCGGCATCGGCCAGCTTCTGCGGCGCCAGGACGCGCCAGCCGGCCTCGGGCAGGCGGGGGTCGCGGGCGGCCAGCACGCCCTCGGGGGGGTTGGCATCCCAGGCGGCGTGCACATGCCACTCGGCGGAGGCGTCGCGCAGCGCCACCTTGGCGCGCAGGCGGAAGCGCGACAGGCGCTGCACCAGCATCTCCGCCTGGGCGCGCTCGACATCCAGCAGCCAGGCCTCGCCCCCGGCGTCGAGCACGAAGAAGTCGGCCAGCCACTTGCCCTGCGGGGTCAGCAGCGCGGCCCAGACCGCGGCGTCGGGGCGCAGCGCCTCCACGTCGTTGGAAATAAGGCCCTGCAGGAAGGCCGCGCGGTCGGGGCCAGCGACCTCGATCACGCCGCGATGGGGCAGATGTGCAATGCTCATGCGGTCCGATATCGGACGGGCCGCCTCCCGCCTCAAGCCCGGCCGTGTTACAGCCGGGGCGTGAAGATATTGTTCATCACCGCCTCGCGCATCGGCGACGCGCTTCTCACGACCGGGTTGCTGGAGCATCTGCGCCAGCAGCACCCCGGGGCGCGCTTCACCATCGCCTGCGGCCCGGCGGCCGTGGGCGTCTTCGCGCGCATGCCGGGCAGGCCGCGCATCATCGCCCTGCCGAAGCGGCGCTGGGGTCTGCATTGGCTGAACCTGTGGCGGCGGACGGCGCCGGGCTGGTGGGATCTGGTGGTGGATCTGCGCGGCTCGGCCATCGCCTGGACGCTGCCGGCGCGGCGGCGCGCGGTGAAGCGGGGCGGCAGGCGGCCCGGGCACCGGCTGCTGCATCTCGCGGCGGTGCTGGGCGTCACCCCCGCGCCGCGCCCCGTGGCCTGGTT
>SKWC01000411.1 GCA_007129145.1 Rubritepida sp. | reverse complement strand
TCGCTGGCCAGCCAATGCGTCGCCAGCAGCCCGCGCGCGCCTGCCACGAAGAAGGCCCGCGCCAGGCCCGACAGCGCCTCGGCCGCCTGCTGCGCGCCCTCGGGTGTGCCAGGCCCCGCCGTGTTGCAGGCCGACAGGATGACCAGATCCGCATCCATGCTCAGCGTCATGATGGCGCTGGCCGGCAGGAAGGTGCCCGCCGCGTTGCGCGCGCCGGCAGGGTTGCTGACCATCACCGAGGGCTCGGTCAGGCAGGACAGGTCGCCCGGCAGCAGCCCATGGGTGGCGAAATGCACGATGCGGTAGGCATCCAGCCCCGCCCCGGTGACGCTCTGCGCGGTGAAGCGCGGCCCGAGCACCTGGCTGCCCTGCGCGCCCATGATCTGGGCTGCGATCGCCACCTCGCCCGCCGTGCCCGGCAGGCGGCCGAGGGCCCGCGCCACCGCCGCGTCCCGCCCGCAGCGATCGGCAGGGAAGCTCGCGCGCAGCTGCGCCTCGCTGGGCGGCACGAAATCGCCGAAGCCGATGTAGGGCCGCGGCGCGCTGCTGGCCGCCGAGCCCTCGCGCACCCGCACCAGCGCCTGCACCGATGGCGCGTGCACCACCGCATGCCGCCGGATCAGCCACGGCGCGGGCGAGAGGTTCGCCGGGTCGGCCGGGCCGGTCAGGAGCATGCCGAAGGGCAGGCCCAGCAGAGGCCCGTCGGGCACAACCACCAACGTCTGCACACCCTCCAGCGCCGCCTCGAAGGGGCGCAGCAGCCGGTCATGCAGCGCCGCCGCCGCCGCCACGTCGAAAGCGGGCAGCGCCCCGCCCGGTCCCGGGATCGCATCCACGGCCGAGCGCGCGGCCGCGATCAGCCGCACCGCCTCCGCCTCGGTGATGTCCAGCCGCGCCAGGGTGGCCGGCGCACCGCCGCCGCGCAGCAGCACGCCGAAGGAATGCTCGGGCCCCAGCAGGAACTGCACCATGCCTTCATTCGGGCCCAGCGCCGCCATGGCCTGCTCGACAGAGATCGCCTCGTCCCGCAGCAGGCGGAAGGCGGGTGCGGCGGCCAATGCTTCCGCCTCGGCCTCCTCGCGCACGGCGCGCTGCTCGGCGATTCGCCGGTCCAGAGCATCGGCGGCGCGCCCCGCCGCCAGCGCCGCGTCACGCTCCAGCAGCAGGCTGCGCAGCGCCAGCTCCGCATCCTCGCGGCGGCGCACCGCCGCGGCCACCGCCTCATTCCCGTCCGCCGCGGCCAGCCTTGCGCTGGCCTGTGCCAGGAAGCGTGCCGTCTCGCTGCGCTGCGCCAGCTGCGTGGCGCTGAAGGCCTCGGCGCGCAGCGCCGGCGCCTGCCGGGGATTGGCGCGCGCCAGGGCCTCCAGCGCCTCCAGATACGGAATGACCAGCGCCGTATCGATTCCCAGCCGGCGCTCGCGCAGGACCGCCGCGCCCTCGCGGAAGGCCGCCACGGCCTCCTGTGGCTGGCCAGCCGCCATCTGCTCCCGTCCCGCCAGGAACAGCGTGGTCGCCACCGGCCGTTCGCCCGCCAGCGCCACCGAGAGGCGCTGCTCCGCGACGCCGAGCTGAAGCGCCGCCGGCAGTGACCGGCCGGTGCGCGCCACCGTCACCGCGGCACTGCGCTGCAGCCGCCCCTCCAGCGTGGCGGGCCCGAGGTTCGCCAGCTGCAGCGTCGTCGCGCTCTGCTCCAGCCGGGCCCGCGCCGTGGCGTCGTCGCCGCGCCGCGAGGCGACGACACCCTGGTAGCGCAGCGTTTCGCTCAGCCCCACAAGGGCGCTCATCGCCTGGGGCGCCAGCGCATCCGCCAGCATGAGCCCCTGCGGCTGCGCCAGCGCGGACAGGTCGCGGGGCAGGATGGCGCGATAGCCCTGCTCCGCCTGCGCGAACAGGGGCGATGCCTCGTCCAGCGCGTTGCGGTTCAGCGCATCCATCCCGCGATACTGTGCCAGCCGCGCCCCGGTGGTCCGGTCCGCGCTGCCGCGCGCCAGCACCTCGGCGCGGCCGAACAGGCGCTCCGCCTCCAGGAAACGGCCCTGGTTCGACAGGTTCAGCGCCACATGCATCATCGGCAGCGCCAGCGACGGGTCGTCATCATTCCCCGCGATCGCCACCCGTGTCTCCAGCGCGATGCGATAGGCTTCCTCGGCGCCGGCGAAATTCTCGGTCTGGTTGAGCTCCCGGCCCAGCTGCATCAGCCGGTCGAACCGCGCCTCGTCGGCCGCGCCCGTGCGGTCCGCCCCAAGCCGCGATACCGCGATCTGCAGCGCGGCCGAGCGCACCACCTGCTCGCCCGTCCGCGCCACCCCGGTGGCCAATTCCTCGATGGGCGGTACCGCGGCGGGGATGCCGTCGGCCAGCACGGTCCCCTGCGGGCCCTCGATCACCATCGCGACATGCTGCGCGCCGGAGGAACGCCGGCGGCACGCCATCAGCAGGGCCGAGGCACCGCCCGCGATGCTGGTCGCCTGGGGCGCCTCGCAGGCGAAGCGCTCCTCAAGCCAGCCGCGCCACGCGCCCGATGTCGCGGCCTGCATGGCCGGCAGGCGCTCCCGCAGCGCATAGACACGCGCCGAAGGCTGGGTCCAGCCGCCGCAAAAGACCTCCTGCGCGCCGGCAACCGCCGCGTCCAGCCTGGGCGCCGTGGCCGGCTGGACGAAGCAGCTCTCGCCCAGCGCATTCGGTCCGAGCGGCCGGGTCTGTACCGGGGCGCCGGTGCCACCCAGCGCGGTGAAGGCCTCGGGCGGCGGTGCGGCGCATGCCGCCAGCCCCAGCAGGAGCGTGGCCGAGGCAAGGGAGAGCGGGCTGCGCATGGCTCAGAAATCCTCCTCCGCCACATTGGGCAGCAGCACGTCGGGATCCTCGAAGGGCGTCCGCGCCTGCTCCATCTCGATGTCCCCGAGCGGCGCGGTCAGCAGGAAGGCGGCGAATTCATTGATCGGAATCCCGTTCTCCGCCTGGGAGACGCTGCCGATCCGCGGCACCAGGGGCAGCTCGATTCCCGCCGGCGCCAGGCAGTTGACCGTGGACAGCACGCAGTCGTTGAAGGTGTAGCGACCCAGCTCGAAGGGGTTGGGTTCGGCGCCGGCGAAGGGCCCGCTCAGATAGCCCAGCTGCGCCGCCGTCTGGCCCTCGACCCCGCCCAGCCTGCCGAACACGTCGAAGCTGCGCCCATTGGGCAGCACCGCCACACCGGGGCGACCGAACACGCCCAGCCGCCCGGCATCGAGGAAGCCGCTGGCGGTGCCGCCGTTGAGCAGCACGAAGACCGGCGATCCGCCCACATTCATGCGGAAGCGCACGGCGCCGGCGGCATCGGCGGTGGGCTGCGCGGCCACGCCGTCATCCGTGCCGAACAGCAGCCGCCCCGCCACACCCAGCGGCCCCGGCACCTGCCAGGCCTGCTCGGCCGGCGCGAGCCCAGGCTGGTCGATGTTGGCCGCGGCCAGCAGCTGCGGCAGCTGGATGAGCGACGGCCCCTGCCGCGTGTCCAGGATCACCAGCGGCAGGCCGCCCTCGGGATCGAGCGGCGCGACGGTGGTGAACTCTCCCTCGCCCTGGTCCACCCCGCCCGGCGCGGCGAGCAGCAGCCCGATCCCGGCCAGGAAGGTCACGCCATCCAGCCGGATCGGCCCCAGCCCGGCCAGCAGCTCGATCCGCTGGCCGCGCAGCGTGCCGCCCTGGATGCTCAGCCCGCCGCTGGAATCCAGCCGAAGCGTGCCTCCGGCCAGCAGGTCGCTGGGATTCACCTCCATGTTGCCGACCGAGGCCAGCAGCATGTCAGCCCCCGCTTGAACCTCGCTGCCGAAGACCTGCATCCCCGCGCCGCTCTGCAGCGATATGCTGCCCATGGGCGCGCTGACTAGGCCTCCCGACATTCCCAGCCCGCCGCCTGCGAAGAGGCTCACATCGCCCTCCAGCGATTCGGCGCGGAGCACGGCCAGTGCCGGGCCGTTGGCAAGCGCGAGATCGCCCAGCGTCAGGGCATCCAGCTGCGCCACCGCCTGCGGACTGCCCGTAAGGTCGAGCTGCCCGGCCGGAAGAATGCAGCAGTCCTCCAGATCGCCGCGCACGGTCAGCGTCCCCGGGGTACTCACGACGCCCGGCCCGCCGATCACGCCCTCGCTGACCAGGGTCACATTCAGCCCCGAGACATTGCCCAGCACGGTGATCCCCGGCGGGGTGCCAGACAGCATGTCGTTGAACTCCGACTCGCTCATGCTGAAGCCGTCGAGTGTCGCCAGCAGCACCTCGCCGCCCGCCGCATCGGCCTGCACGACGTCAAGCTGCCCGAAATTGATCAGGCGCAGGTCGCCCACCGTGCGCGCGTCCAGCACATCCACGAAGGCGTCGCCGAAATCCACGGCGCCCGCGCGCGAATCGCCGAGCGCCGCACCGCGCAGCACCGCCCGCCCGGCGAACAGGCCGAAGCCGCTGATCAGCCCGTCGCTGCCCAGCGTCACCTGCCCGCCCGGCGCGAAGACCAGCGTCACGGACAGCGGGTCCTGCTGCGCGAACAGGATGTCGCCGCCATCGGTCGCAGCGTTCAGGCTGCCCACGCCATTGGCGCCCGGCAGGTTGACGCTGCCCGCCCCG
Source organism: Rubritepida sp. (assembly GCA_007129145.1). Taxonomy (GTDB): domain Bacteria; phylum Pseudomonadota; class Alphaproteobacteria; order Acetobacterales; family Acetobacteraceae; genus Roseococcus. Next base: position 2,971 of record SKWC01000411.1, on the reverse strand, counting down.
AAGAAGCCATTGGCGCCGCGCAGCAGCAGCTGGCCCTCGGTCAGGACGCGTCCCCCGCCCGTCGCCGCGATCGCGCCGTCGCTGAACAGCCGCACCTCGCTGCCCGAGACCGGGCCGGTCAGCGTCAGGCCGGCATCGCCGCGCAACTGCACCGCATCCGTCCCGGCATCGGCCTGCGCCACCGTCAGGACGCCCGCCTGGCCGAAGGTCAGCGCGTCCGCGCTGCGTGCATCCAGCGTGGCGATGGCGTTGCCCGCGGTCAGGTTGATCCCGCCCGCGCGGCTGTCGCCCAGCGCCGCGCCGCGCAGCGTCAGCAGGTTGCCCACGACGCCGCCGCCCGAGATCACGCCGCCGGAGCCCAGCAGCACATCGCCCGCCCCGGCATCGGCCTGGGCCAACGCGAAGCCGCCCGCCTGGGCGAAGATGAAGCCTCCCGCGCTGCGTGCATCCAGCGCGCCCACGCCCAGCGCGGCGTCGCCATCCCCCCGCACCAGGTTGATCGAGGCCGTCGGGGTGTCCCCGCCCGCGAAGCCGCGGATGGTCAGCAGGCTGGTGACGATCACGCCCGCGCCCTGCACCCCGGCGGCCCCCGCCTGGATCGTGAGCGGCCCGTTGCCCGTGCCGCGCGTCTCGCCCTCCAGCACGACGCCCTGCCCGGCCCGCAGCAGCGAGGCGACGATGGTGCCGCCCGCCGCGTTGGTCAGGGTGCCGGCTGTCGCCTCATGCGACAGGCCGAGCAACTCGCCACCCGAGAGGTTTTGGATGTCGCCCGTCACGGCCAGGGTGTTGCCCTGGATGATCCCGCTGTTGGTGATGGAGAAGCCCGCGCCGGCATTGCCCTGGATGCTTCCGGTGTTGACCAGCACCTGGGAGGCCCCAGCATCGCCCAGGATGATCCCCTGGTTCACGAAATTCTGGATGGACAGGATCCCGAGCCCGGCCGGGCCCGACACCGTCACTCCCGGCGCGACCAGCGCCGGGGCGATCCCCAGGAAGGGCTCCAGCCGCACCTGCGGCGCGGGCATCACGACATCTTCGGCAATCGTCACTTGCGCGGGCGCGCGCAGCCGCAGCGTCCCGGCCACGATGCCATCCTCCAGATCCAGCGGATCCAGCTCCAGCGCATCGGGCCCGCTGCCCACGAACAGGTTGGGGCGCAGGAAGGGCAGCAGCGTCACGGTCCCGGTCGGCCCGGCATCCAGCAGCCCGCTGACCTCACCGGAGAACAGCGTGATCTGGTCCGCCTGCACCAGGATGTTGCCGCCATCGGGCACGCTCAGCCTGCCGAAGACCGACACTCGCCCGGCCACCGGTTCTTCGATGAGCACCCCACCGCGGGCCACCAGCTCCACCCGGCCGGGCGTCGCCGCCTCCGAGAAGGCCGTGCTGAACGGGGAATCCACATTTACCAGCACCTCGACATCCGCGATGAACTGCAGCGTGCCGGCACGCACCTGCGCGTCGATGATTGCGGGGTCCAGCTGTAGCGCGCTGGCGGCGGTTCCGAGGACCAGGTTGGGACGCTCCGCCGGCTCGAACACCACGATGCCGGTCGGCCCCGCATCCACGCGCGCATCCTCGGTTAGCCCCAAGACGTCGGTGTTCAGGAAGATCAGCCCGCCATCCGGCACGCTCAGTGTGTCGCGGACCAGCACCTCGCCGAAGGACTGCACCAGCTCCAGTCGCCCCGGCGTCGCGGCTTGCGAGAACACGGCGTCGAATGCGGCCGGGGCATTCACATCGATGATGCCCTCGATGGAGCCCCGGATGCGCAGGATGTCCGTCCGTACCCGCGTGTTGACGGTGGCGGGGTCGATCACGAGCCCGCTCGGCGGCTCCGGGTCCAGGTCCACGCCGACCAACACCTGGAAGAAGGACCCCGGCTCGAAGGTCACGATGCCGGTTGGACCCGCATTCACAAGCACCGGTCCCGGCCCGGCAGGGAAGCTGACCGTGTCTGCCCGCAGCAGGATGTCGAGGCCACCCTGGAACAGTGGGTCGGTCGAACCCACCGGGCCATTGATGGCCAGTGTGCTGAGGCTGCCGAACAGGTCGAGGACCACCGGACCGTTCAGCGAATCGGCCTGCTGCACGGTCAGGTCGCCCAGCTGCACGAAGCGCAGTTCGTCTACCGTGCGCGCGTCCAGCACCTGGACGCTGTTGACAAGGTCGATCCCGCCCGACAGCACCATGCTGCCCGCCCGGTCGGTCTGCGCGACGCCATCGAAGCCGCGCACCGTCAGCAGACCTGCCGCGACCACGCCACCCGGCCCATTGGTGATGGCGCCGCCCGCGTTCAGCGTTACGTCGAGAATGCCGGCATTGAGTGCCTCATTGAGCACGATCGCCGCGCCGGCGTTGATCGTGATGCCCTGCGCGGCCACCGGCGCGTTGATCACGACATTCCCCGCATCCGCCTGCAGGGTCAGCGCGCCGAACTCATGAGAGATGGCGCTGGCCACCGTGAGGTCCTGTTGCGCCTGCAGCGTGACCGCACCCAGGAAGGCCTCGATATCCGCCGGATCGATGATGACGGTGGTGGGATCGCCTCCCGCCCCGTCGGTGAGGAACACGCCGTCCACCGGCAGCGTCCCGTCCACCTCGCCCGGCGGCGTGGCCGAGATGTCCCGCACGATGATGTTCACCGGGTCAATGAGCAGGGTCCCCGGCGTCCCGCCCGGCCCCGCCTGCACATCCACCAGCCCCATGTTCAGGGTCAGCAGCGTCATGCCCGAGACCTCGACGAAGCCGCCCGCCCCGCCGGTGCCCGCGCCACGGGCCGAGATCGCGCCCGCCTGCAGCGTCCGCGCCGCGCTGTTCACCACCACGAGGCCGCCATCGCCGGCGCCCAGCGCATTGGCGCGCAGCGTGGCACCCGCCGCCAGCAGCGTCTCCTGGGCCATGGTCTGCGCCCGGCCGAGCCCGGTGGTGCCCAGCAGCACCGTTCCGCCGCCCGCCTCGCCCGAGGCGT
>SKWC01000157.1 GCA_007129145.1 Rubritepida sp. | reverse complement strand
GGCCGAAGCGCGCCAGGGCGCCTGGCTGCGGCTGGCCGGGCTCGTGCTGGTGCGCCAGCGCCCGGGCAGCGCCAAGGGGGTGATGTTCTTCACCCTGGAGGATGAGCATGGGGTGGCGAACCTCGTGCTCTACCCCGACCTCCAGCGCCGCTTCCGGCGCGAGGTCGTGGCCGCGCGGCTGCTGCTGGCGGAAGGCCGGGTGGAGCGCACCGAGGCGCATGTGCCCATCCTGCACCTGATCGCCCGGCGCATCGAGGACCGCACCGACCTCCTGCACGGGCTGCACGCGCTGGAGGGCGACGGCTTCGGCCGCGCCATCGCCCATGCCGATGAGGTGCTGCGCCCCAACCTCTCGCCGGACCCGCGGGTGAAGCGCAAGCAGGCGCTGCGCCAGCCCAGCCGGGACTTCCACTGAGGGCCAGCGCTAGACCAGCCGCGCCTGGCGCACCGCCGCGCCGACGAAGCCCGCGAACAGCGGGTGCGGGGCGAAGGGCTTGGATTTTAGCTCCGGGTGGAACTGCACGCCGATGAACCAGGGGTGGTCCGGGTATTCCACGATCTCGGGCAGCACCCCGTCGGGCGACATGCCGCAGAAGCGCAGCCCCGCCTCCTCCAGCCGCGCGCGATAGGCGACGTTCACCTCGTAGCGGTGGCGGTGGCGTTCCTCGATGCGTGTCGTGCCATAGACCTTCGCCACCAGGGAATCCTCGGCCAGCTGGGCCGGATAGACGCCCACCCGCATGGTCCCGCCCAGGTCGCCGCCGGCCGCGCGCGTCTCGCGCTCATTGCCGCGCACCCATTCGGTCAGCAGCCCGACCACGGGCTCCTCGCAGGGGCCGAATTCGCTGGAGGAGGCCTTGGCGATGCCCAGCAGGTTCCGCGCCGCCTCGATCACCGCCATCTGCATGCCGAAGCAGATGCCAAGGAAGGGGATCTTGCGCTCGCGTGCGAAGCGCACGGCGGCGATCTTGCCGCCGGTCCCGCGCTCGCCGAAGCCGCCGGGCACCAGGATGCCATGCACCCCCTGCAGCCGGTCCACCACCTGGGCTTCCTCGCCCTCGAAGATCTCGCTGTCCACCCAGTCGAGCCGCACGCGCATGTTGTGCGCGATGCCGCCATGGATCAGCGCCTCGTTCAGGGATTTGTAGGCGTCCAGCAGCCCGGTGTACTTGCCGACCACCGCGATGGTGACCTCGCCCTCCGGGGCGGTGATGCGCTCGGCGATGCGCTGCCAGCCCGTCAGATCGGGCTCGCCATAGATGGACAGGTTGAAGTGGCGCAGCACTTCGCGGTCCAGCCCCTCGGCGTGGTAGGACAGCGGGACTGCATAGATGCTGGCGGCGTCATAGGCCGGGATCACGCTTTCCGGCCGGACGTTGCAGAACAGCGCGATCTTGCGGCGCTCATTCTCCGGGATGGGGCGGTCGCAGCGGCACAGCAGGATCTGCGGCTGGATGCCCACGCCCAGCAGCTCCTTCACGGAATGCTGGGTGGGCTTGGTCTTCAGCTCCCCGGCCGAGGGGATATAGGGCACCAGGGTGAGGTGCACGAAGAGGCTGCGCGTGGGGCCGAGTTCATTGGCCAGCTGCCGGATGGCCTCCAGGAAGGGCAGGCTCTCGATGTCGCCCACCGTGCCGCCCACCTCGACCAGCACGAAGTCATAGGCGTCGGTGCCCTCCAGCACGGCCGCCTTGATGGCGTCGGTGATGTGCGGGATCACCTGCACGGTCGCGCCCAGGTAGTCGCCGCGGCGCTCCTTGGCGATCACCTCGGAATAGAGGCGCCCGGTGGTCCAGTTGTCCGCCCGGTTGGCGTGGACGCCGGTGAAGCGCTCGTAATGGCCGAGGTCGAGGTCGGTCTCGGCCCCGTCGTCGGTCACGAAGACCTCGCCATGCTGGTAGGGGCTCATCGTCCCCGGATCCACGTTGAGATAGGGGTCGAGCTTGCGCAGGCGGACCTTGTAGCCGCGTGCCTGCAACAGGGCCCCGAGGGAAGCCGCCGCGATGCCCTTGCCAAGCGAGGAGACCACGCCGCCGGTGATGAATACGAACCGCGCCATGGGGGTCTTTGATAGACGGAACCGTTGCGGTGTCACACCCCCCGGTTGCGCCATGGCGCCATGCCGGGGCGGGGCTTGCGGCGCGCCGGGTTCAGTTGGTCGGCACGCTCGGCACGGCCGGGGCCGCGGGCGCGGCCGGGGCGGCGGGCGGTTCCTCCAGGATGGAGCGGTTCAGCGCCGTGCCGCGGTCCAGCAGCGCCATGGTCAGCGCCAGCACGAAGAACAGCGTGCCCAGGATGGCGGTGGTGCGCGTCAGCAGGTTGGCCGTGCCGCGCCCCGACATGAAGCCGCCCATGCCTCCGCCGGAGGAGCCGCCGATGCCAAGGCCCCCGCCTTCGCTGCGTTGCAGCAGGATCACCCCGATCATGGTCAGGGTGAGCAGCAGGAAGATGATGAGCAGGAAGGTGGACATGATGCCCCCATCTAGCCTTCCCGCGCGACAAATGCCAGCGCCCGAAATCCCCGCCGTGGCGCTTCCGGGGGCCTGCCGGCCCGCCTATGTTCCATGTCGAAGAACGGAGGACGCCATGACCGAATATCCGAAGCTGCACCTGCTGATCGCCGGCGAGTGGCTGGGCCCCGAGGGCCGCGCCAGCGAACCCGTGCTGAACCCGGCCACCGGTGCCCCCATCGCCACCCTGCCGCATGCCTCCAAAGCCGATCTCGACCGCGCGCTGGAGGCCGCCGCCGCCGCCCTGCCGGTCTGGGCCAACACCCCCGCCTATGACCGCGCCCGCGTGCTGCGCCGCACCGCCGATGTGATGCGCGAGCGCGCGGACGCCATCGCCGCCATCCTCACCATGGAGGAGGGCAAGCCCCAGCCCGAGGCCAAGGTCGAGGTGCTGGCCGCGGCCGATGTGTTCGAGTTCATGGCCGAGGAGGGCAAGCGCGCCTATGGCCGCATCATCCCCGCCCGCGCCGCCGGCACCCGCCACATCGTGCTGAAGCAGCCGGTGGGTGTCACCGCCGCCTTCGCGCCCTGGAACTTCCCGGCCATCACCCCCGCGCGCAAGATGGCGGCCAGCCTCGCCGCGGGCTGCCCCTGCATCATCAAGCCCTCCGAGGAGACGCCGGCCACCGCGCTGGAGATGGCGCGCATCCTGCTCGAATGCGGCGCGCCGGCGGGCGTGATCCAGGTGGTGTTCGGCGTGCCCGGCGAGGTCAGCACCCACCTCATGGCCAGCGAGGTCATCCGCAAGGTCAGCTTCACCGGCTCCACCGCGGTGGGCAAGCAGCTCATGAAGCTGGCGGCCGATCGCGCCCAGCGCACCACCATGGAACTGGGCGGCCACGCGCCCGTGCTGGTCTTCGACGATGTGGACGCCGAGAAGGCCGCGGTGGCCGCCGTCGGCGGCAAGCTGCGCAACGCCGGCCAGGTCTGCATCTCGCCCACGCGCTTCATCGTGCATGAGCGCGTGCACGCGAAATTCGTCGAGAGCTTCACCAAGGCCGTCGAGGCGACGAAGATCGGCAACGGGCTGGAAGCGGGCGTGCAGATGGGCCCGCTGGCCAATCCGCGCCGGGTGGACGCCATGACCGCGCTGATCGGCGACGCCGTGGCCAAGGGTGCCAAGCTGCACACCGGCGGCGAGCGCATGGGCAATGAGGGCTTCTTCTTCCACCCCACCGTGCTGTCCGACGTGCCGATGGATGCGCGGATGATGACGGAGGAGCCCTTCGGCCCGGTCGCGCTGATCAACCGCTTCGGCAGCGAGGACGAGGCCATCCGCGAGGCCAACCGCCTGCCCTATGGGCTTGCGTCCTACGCCTTCACCTCCGATGGCGCGCGCGCCGTGCGCCTGCAGGACCAGGTGGAAAGCGGGCTGATGGGGCTGAACACCTTCGCCATCTCGGTGGCCGAGACGCCCTTCGGCGGCGTGAAGGAAAGCGGCCATGGCAGCGAGGGCGGCACCGAGGGGCTGGAGGCCTATCTGACCACGAAGTTCATCGCCCACGCCCCCGCCCCGGTCTGAGGGGGGGCGCATGGCGGAGGCGCCCGCGGAGGACCACGGCTTCGCGGCGCGGTGCCTGATGCGCGCCGTGCCCGCCGCCACCCTGGCCACCCAATCGGATGGCCAGCCCTTCGCGAGCCTGGTCACCCCCGCCTGCGCGCCGGATCTGTCGGTGCTGCTGTGGCTGTCCAGCCTGAGCGAGCACACCCGCCAGCTGGCGCGCGAGCCCCGCTGCGCCCTGCTGTTCCAGGGCGAGGCGGCGGAGGCGAATCCCCAGACCGCCCCGCGCGTCAGCGTGACCGGGCTGGCCGAGCGCATCGAGGATGCGGCGCTGAAGGCGCGCTGGCTGGCGCGCCATCCCTATGCCGCGCTCTACGCCGATTTCGCGGATTTCTCGCTGTGGCGCCTCGCGCCCCAGGCGGCGCTGCTGGTGGGCGGCTTCGCCCGGGCGCACCGGCTGCGCGCCGCGCAACTCCTGCCCGAACCCGCCCATGTGGCGGCCATCGCCGCGGCCGAGGCCGAGATCATCGCCCATGTGAACGCCGACCACCCCGATGCGCTGGCCGTCATCGCGGCGCAGCTGGCCGGCGGGGCGGGCGATGGCGTGGCAGCTGCGTGGCGCCTCGTCGCGGTGGACCCCGATGGCTGCGATCTGGCGGCGGGCGAGCGCGTGCTGCGCCTGCCCTTCCGCCGCCCCGCGCCGGATGCGGACGCGGTGCGCCGTGCGCTGATTCTGGCCGCGCGGGAGGCCCGTGCTGCGCCGCACCAATGATGTGTGCACAATGGTTTGGCACAAGCTCCGGAAATGACGAAGTTTTCAGGGATTGACGCCCATCCGGGCGGCACCCTATGTCCCCCGCGAATTGGATCGCGTGCTCCCCGCCGGGAAGCCTGAACGCCGGTCGCTTCAACCCGAGGGAGGCTGTCTGCCATGAGTGAACATCCGCTGTCCGGAACCGGCATCGCGACGGGGAACACCGTCCACGCAAACCTCACCGCGCCGAATCTGGTGCAGCACGCGCTGGTGCGCGGCGAGGGCCGGCTTTCCGCCGACGGCGCCTTCATGGCGCTGACCGGGCAGCACACGGGCCGCTCCGTGCAGGACAAGTTCGTGGTAGACGACCCCGAGGTCACGAATGAGGTCTGGTGGGGCAAGATCAACCAGAAGATGGCGCCGGAGAAGTTCCAGGGCCTCTCCGCCAAGGTCCGCGCCTGGCTGGGCGAGCGGCCGGTGCTCTTCACCCAGGACCTCTACGCGGGCGCCGACCCCGCGCACCGCGTCCGCGTGCGCCTGGTGACGACGAACGCCTGGCACGCGCTGTTCGCGCGCAACATGTTCATCCGCCCGCTGCGCCGCGACCTGCCGGCGTTCGAGCCCGACTTCACCATCCTGCACGCCCCCGAATACGAGGCCGACCCGGAAGCCGATGGCTGCCGCAGCAACACCTGCATCGCGCTGTCCCTCGCGCAGAAGACCATCCTGATCGCGGGCACGAGCTATGCCGGCGAGATCAAGAAGAGCATCTTCACCGTCATGAACTGGCTGCTGCCGCCGCGCGGCGTGCTGCCCATGCATTGCAGCGCGAATGTGGGCCGGCATGGCGATGTGGCGCTGTTCTTCGGCCTGTCCGGCACGGGCAAGACGACGCTGTCCAGCGACCCCGAGCGCGCGCTGATCGGCGATGACGAGCATGGCTGGTCCGAGCGCGGCGTCTTCAACTTCGAGGGCGGCTGCTACGCCAAGGTCATCAAGCTCTCGCGCGATGCCGAGCCGCAGATCTGGGACGCCTCGCATCGCTTCGGCGCGGTGCTGGAGAATGTGGTGGCCGATGAACGCGGCAACCTCGACCTCGACGACAACCGCTACACCGAGAACACGCGCTCCTGCTACCCGATCAACTTCATCCCGGGCATTGCGCCGGGGGGGCAGGCCGGGGTGCCCAAGCATGTGGTGATGCTGACGGCCGATGCCTTCGGCGTGCTGCCGCCGATCTCGAAGCTGACGCCGGCGCAGGCGATGTATCACTTCCTGTCGGGCTACACGGCGCGGGTGGCGGGCACCGAGAAGGGCATGGGGAAGGAGCCGCAGGCCACCTTCTCGACCTGCTTCGGCGCGCCCTTCCTGCCCCGCAACCCCGAGGTCTATGGCCGCATGCTGGCCGATCGGATCTCGACCGACGGCGCCGATTGCTGGCTGGTGAACACCGGCTGGACGGGCGGCGCCTATGGCACCGGCAAGCGCATGAGCATCCAGCACACCCGCGCCCTGCTGCGGGCGGCGCTGGACGGCTCGCTCGCGCGGGTGGAGTTCGAGCGCGACCCCTTCTTCGGGCTGATGATCCCCAAGAGCGTGCCCGGCATCCCGTCCGAGGTGCTGAACCCGCGCGAGACCTGGGCGGACAAGGCGGCCTATGACCGCGCCGCGGCCGACCTCGTGAAGCGTTTCGAGGCGAATTTCGCGAATTTCGAGGCCGCCGTGGACGATGAGGTCCGCGCCGCCGCCATCAAGGCCGCCGCCTGACACACCGCATGTTGCATGCCGGCCCGGCCCCATGGCATGGGCCGGCCTGCAACAGAAGGCCCGCCCCATGCCCGATGGCTCCGGATTCGGCCGCGGTCCCTCCGCACGCAACGTGCTGGGCGGGCCGCTGGCCAGCTGCAGCACCGACCCGCTGACCGGCTGGTATCGCGACGGCTGCTGCCGCACCGATGAGCACGACCACGGCAGCCACACCGTCTGCGCCGTGGTGACCGAGGAATTCCTCGCCTTCTCGAAGCGCGTCGGCAACGACCTGTCCACGCCGCGGCCGGAATACCGCTTCCCGGGCCTCAAGCCCGGCGATTCCTGGTGCCTCTGCGCCATGCGCTGGGAACAGGCGCGGCAGGCCGGGGCGGCGCCGCGCGTGCGGCTCGACGCCACCAATGTCGCCGCGCTGCGCCACTGCCGGATCGAGGATTTGCAGGCCCACGCGGCCGGGTAGCGCCGCCTATTCCGCCGCCACGACCGCGCGGCGCGCCCGCGCCTGCTCCTGCCAGAGGGTGATGGCCACCGCGATCCCCATCACCGCCGCCGCCGCGATGAACACGCCCTGCGGCTGGCCGTGGTCGAGCATGGCGCCGAAGGCCACCGGGCCCACGATGCCGCCGATGTTGAAGCCGGTGCTGACCACCCCGAACACGGCCCCCGCCTGCCCCGGCGGCGCGGCGGCGCGCACCAGCATGTCGCGGGATGGCGCGATCATGCCCGAGAGGAAGCCGCCCGCGCCCATCACCAGCGCCAGCGGCACCACCCCCATGGGCACGAGGCCGGCCAGCAGCACCAGCACGCCCGCCGCGCCGAAGCCCCCGGCGGCCACCAGCCCGTGCCGGCGGGTGCGGTCCGCGATGAAGCCGCCGGCCAGCACGCCCACGGCGCTCATGGCCAGCCAGGCGGTCAGCGCGATGTTGCCCGCGGTCAGCGACAGGTCGTTCCAGGCATTCCAGGCCGAGACGGCGAAGCCCTGCACCGCGCCGCCCGACAGCGCGATCATCACGAAGAAGGCGGTCAGCACCAGCACCGTGCCGTTGATGAGGCGCGGCGCGCCGGCCGCGGGCTTGGGGCGCGGCGGCGCGGGCTGCTCGGCCAGGGCAGGGCG
>SKWC01000456.1 GCA_007129145.1 Rubritepida sp. | reverse complement strand
GAGCGGGCGCGGCCGGCCGCCCAGCACCCACTGCCCGAAATCGACCACCAGATGGAGTGTCCGCGATGGCGCTGACCGCCCTCGAACTCTGCTCGCGCGCCCTGCTGCGCCTGGGCGCGCAGACCATCGCCTCCTTCGATGAGGGGACCGCCGAGGCCGAGGTCGCGGCTGGCCTCTATCCGGGCGTGCGCGACGGGCTGCTGTCGGTGCATCCCTGGAGCTTCGCCACCGCCCAGGCAACCCTGCCGCGCCTGGCCGGCCTGCCGGCGGCGGATTTCCGCCACGCCTTCCAGTTGCCGACGGGCTTCCTGCGCGCGCTTTCGGCCGGCGGCCCCGGTGCGGGGCGCGGCCTGGAATACCGCCTTTTCGAGGACCGGCTGCACTGCAACGCCGACCAGGTCACGCTGAGCTACATCTTCCGCCCGAATGAGAGCGGCTTCCCGCCATTCTTCGCCACGGCGCTGGTGGCGCGCCTCTCGGCGGAGTTCTGCATCCCGCTGACCGAGAGCACGAACCGCGCCCAGCTGCTGTTCCGCCAGGCCGAGACCGAGATGCGCGACGCGCGGCGGGCCGACAGCCAGCAGGCCAGCGTGCGCGCCCTCGAGGGGTTCCCGCTGGTCCTGGCCCGGGGATGACGCCATGTCCGCGACCCGCCAGATCAAGACGAATTTCACCGCCGGGGAGCTGGCGCCCGAACTGCTCGGCCGCGTGGATCTGCGCGCCTACGGCAACGGCGCGCGCCGGCTGCGCAACGTCCTCATCCAGCCGACCGGCGGCGTGACCCGCCGGCCGGGCCTGCGCCACCTGGCCACGCTGCCGGGCCCCGCACGGCTGGCCGGCTTCGAGTTCAACACCGAGCAGACCTACCTGCTGGCCTTCACCGAAGGCGCCGTGCGCATCTTTGCCGAGGGCACGCAGCTGGTGGAGGTCGCGGGGCCTTGGACCGAGGCGATGCTGCCCGGCCTCGGCTTCACGCAGAGCGCCGACACGCTGCTGGTCTGCCACCCGCAGATGCCGCCGCAGCGCGTCAACCGCCTGAGCCACCTGTCCTGGGCGGTCCAGGGCTGGGAATGGATCGCCATTCCCACCCATCGCTTCGCCCCGGCTGGCATCGCGCTGACGCCTGACGCCACCGAGGGGCCGATCACGCTGACCGCCTCGGCGCCGGTCTTCTCGCCCCTGATGCTGGGGGCGGGGCTGCGCTTTCGCGGCGGGCTGGGCGGCGTGGCCGCGGTGCTCAGCCCCTCGCAGATCGTCTGGAACCCGCCCGGGCCGCTGCCCGACACGGAGGCCAGCACCGACTGGGAGGAGGCGGCGTTCAGCCACCTGCGCGGCTGGCCCGTGTGCTGCTGCTTCCACCAGGACCGCCTGGTGGTCGGGGGCGGGCGCGACCTGCCGAACCGGCTTTGGCTGTCGCGCTCGGGCGAGCTGTTCAACTTCGACCGCGGCACCGGCCTCGATGACCAGGCGATCGACTTCGCGCTGATGTCGGACCAGGTGAACGCCATCCGCGCCGTGTTCTCCGGCCGCCACCTGCAGGTCTTCACGACCGGCGGGGAGTGGATGGTCACGGGCGATCCGCTGACGCCGGCCTCCATCCAGCTGACCCGCCAGACGCGCATCGGCAGCCATCCGCAACGCATGGTCCAGCCGGTGGACGTGGATGGCAGCACCATCTTCGCCGCCCGCAACGGCCGCGCCATCCACGAATTCGCCTACACCGACGTGCAGCAAGCCTACCAGGCCTCCGACCTGGCGCTGGTGGCGGCGCATCTGATCCGCGGGCCCACCGGCATGGCCTATGACCAGCTGCGGCGCCTGCTGCATGTGACGATGGAGGATGGCAGCCTGGCGACGCTGACCCTGTTCCGCGCCGAGCAGGTGACCGCCTGGACGCGCCAGTCCACCCAGGGCGCCTTCCGTGACATCGCGGAGGTGGAGGGGCGCGTCTATTGCGTGGTCGAGCGCGCCGGCGTCCACCGGCTGGAGCGTTTCGATGATGCGCTGATGCTGGACGCCGCGCTGGACGGAACCGAGGTCACGCCGCGCAGCAGCTGGAGCGGGCTGGCGCATCTCGAGGGCCAGCGCGTCGGCGTGTTGGCCGACACGGCGCCCCAGGCCGATGCAACCGTCCAGTCGGGTGCCGTGGAGCTGAACCATCCCGCGCGCGCGGTGCAGATCGGCCTCGCCTACAGCCATGAGGTCGAGCCGCTGCCCCCCGAACTGGCGACGGGACTGGGTGCGCGGGCCGCGCCGCTGCGCCTCGTGTCGGTGGTGTTCCGCCTGCTCGAAACGCGGGCGCTGGATGTGGATCTCGGCCGGGGGCCGCGGCCGGTGCCGCTGCGCCGGCTGGACACCCCGGTGCTGGACGCGCCCCCCGCGCCCTTCACCGGCGATGTACGCCTCTCCGGCCTCGGCTGGCGGCGCGACGCGCTGCGCCCGCTGTGGCGCATCAGCGGCGAGGCGCCGCTTGGCTTCACCCTGCTCTCCGTCACCACCGACATGAGGACAAACGCCTGATGGCCGCTCTCGCACCACTGGCCACCCTCGCCTCCACGGGGGTCGGCCTCTATGCCCAGCAGCGCAGCGTGCAGCAGGCCCAGACGATGCAGCGCGCGCAGGTCGATGTTCAGAGCGAACAACAGGAGGCGCAGCGCCAGCAGCTGTTGCTGCGCCAGCAGACCGAGGCGCGCGAGCGCACCGAACGGCTGGAGCGCACGCTGGCAAGCACGCGCGCGCGGCTCGCCGCTGGTGGGCTGTCCAGCGACGACGGGTCGGCGGCCACGGTCCAGGAGGGCCTGCGCGCCGATGCCGCCGCAGGCCAGCGCGACAGCGACGCGCTGAACGAAGCCCGGCTCGCCTCCGGGCGCGCCTCGCTGCTCAACCCCGATGGCGGCCTCACCACGGTGAGCGCCTTCCTGCGGGTCCTGCCGCGCTTCGGCACGGCCGTCCGCAGCCTGCTCGATTGAGGAAGCCCCGCCATGCTCGACCAGATCAAGATCGGCGATATCGCCCCGCGCATCCACTATGTGGGCGACGGCGTGCAGGCCGCCTTCACCTACCCCTTCACGGTCTTCGCCGCCGGTGACATCCGCATCCTGCGCAACGGCTTGCCCGTCACCGACGGGTTCACGGTGGAGGGCGCGGGACGGCCAGGCGGCGGTGCCGTGCTGTTCGCCACGCCCCCGCCCGCGGGCAGCGCCCTGACCATCCTGCGCCGCCTCACACTGGAGCGCCGGACCGACTTCCAGCCCAACGGGCTGCTGCGCGCCGTGACGCTCAACGACGAGTTCGACCGCCAGCTGGCGGGGCTGCAGGAGTTGCGCGACGAGTTGCGGGGCGCGCTGCGCGCGCCGCTGGACGAGCCGCCGGCGGGGCTGACCCTGCCGGCCCGCTCGGCGCGGGCCGAGCGCGTGCTGGGCTTCGACGCGGTGGGCAACCTGACCGCCTTCCCGCGCGGCGGGTTGATGGCCGCGGCCTTCAGCGGGGCCATCCCGCGCAGCGTCGAGGACAAGCTGTCCGAGACGCTGTCGGCGCGCGACTTCGGCGCGGTGGGCGATGGCATCACCGACGACGGGCCCGCGCTGCAGGCCGCCATGAACGCCGCCGGCGGCGCGGCGCGGCACCTCGTGATCGGGGAGGGCAGCTTCCGCACCACCATGCCCCTGGTGCTGTCCGGCGCTGCGGTCGGCCTGACCATGCATGGCAGCCTGCTGTATGACGGCCCGGCAGGCATGCCGGCGCTGACGCTGGGCGACGGCGGCGCGGCGCGCAACGCGACCAAGCTCTATGAAGGGCTGCGCGTGGTCCGCATGCAGCAGAGCGACTGGGAGGACGAGGGCGACATCGGCATCCTGCTGCGCAACCTCGACGTCTCCCAGGTCGAAATCCGCCAGGCGGAGGGCTTCACCATCGGCGTTCGCACCCAGGGCGTCGAGCGCGGGATCGAGGACAGCGACCTGCGCCTGGGGCGCATCGTGAACAACCGCATCGGCCTTGACGTGCACACGGTCACGGCCGCGGGGTGGAACACCTCGATGCGCTACCATGGCGGACATTTCGCGGTGGCGAGCGCCCTGCATCCCGCGAAGGACCGCTTCGGGGTGCGCTTCTCGGCCGAGCCCGGCGCCTATGTGGCGCACAACCGGCATGTCTTCTACGGGCCGAATTTCGAACTGCAGGGCACCGGCCGGCCGATCGCCGCCATCCCCTTCCTGTGCACCGTGAACAGCCGCGCCGTGCTGGCCTATGGCATGCGCATGGAGGGCTGCTCGCCCTTCGCGGCGCGCCATACCGCCAACGCGCAGGACCATGTCTATGAGGTGGCCTGGGCGAACCAGGGCTATGGCATCGACATCGACTACACCGCCGGCGCGGCGCGGGTGGGCGGCGTGGTGCGGGCCCTTCACCAGGCGGCCGCGCATCGGGAGTTCACGCGCGAGATCGCGGCGGTGCCCAACCTGCGCGCCGCCGCCTTCGCCTGGAGCCCGACCCAGACCGGCTTCCGGCAACTCGCCTGCCTGGCGTCCAACGTGGGCGGCGCGCCCTCCAGCCTCGCGCAGTTCGCCTTTCCTGCGCTGGACAACTACGCGCCGACCGCATCGGGCGTGATGCTGGGCGGCGGGCGGGGCCTCGGCTTCGTCGTGGATGCGCGCAGCACCCGCGAATTCGCGCTGGCGGTGGATGCTGATGCGCCGCGCCTCGTGGTGCAGTGCTTTGACGCCGCGACCAACCTGCTGACCAATGCCGAAGGCGCGCTGGTGCGTGCCTCGGGCATGTCCATGACCTGGAACGCCACGGCGCGCTGGTGGCAGGGGTCGGCCGACATGACCGATGCGGCGCTGACGCGGCTGCAGGTCGTGCGCCTGGCGCCCGAGGTGGCCTTCGCCATCATCGGCGTGGCGCGCATCGGCGCGGATTTCGAGGTGCGCGCGATGCGCCTCGCCTGCGACCCGGCGCATGCGCCCGCGCTGGTCTATGGCGTGCCGTGGCTGCCGCATGGCCGTCCCGACCTGGTGGCCGAGCTGGCCTGGACGCCGCCCCTGGTGCCGGCGGGGCAGAGCGTGCAGCTGAACGTGCCGGTGGCGGGCGCGCGGCCGGGCGATTTCGTGCAGGCGGCCTACAGCCTCGCGACCTCGGGCATCGTGTTCCTGGCCCAGGTGGGGGCGCAGGACGTGGTCACGGTCACCGCCTGGAACCGCGGCAGCGGCGACATCACGCTGGGCTCGGGCACGGTGCGCGTGCGTGTGCTCAAGGCATGAGGGGCCGCCGGCCATCGCCCGCCTCCGCGCCCCTGCCCATTTCCGAACTGCTGAAGGAGGTCACCGCCGACTACCTGGCCTTCCTCCGCCGCGGCCCCGGCCCGGAGGAGGAGGATGCGAAGGCCTTCGCCGCGCGGCATGCCGCCGCGCGGGCCGCGCTCACGCATCTCGAGGCCCTGCTCAAGCTGGGTGAGGCGGCCTCTCAGGCCGAGCCCCCCCCGGACGCCGAAGCCCTGCTGCACGCCGCCCGCGATGCCCTGCACCGGGAGGCACCGGATGGGAAGGAACCGCCCGAGGATGCATGCCCCTGCTGATCTGACCGAGTTCGCCTGGGTGTGGAACCGCCTCCAGGGGTTGGGCACACCGCCGGTGCACCGCCGCATCCTGAGCTGGATGCAGGCGGAGGCCCCGGCGCGGCGGCTGCTGCTGCTGGCCTTCCGGGGCTGCGGCAAGTCCTCGCTGCTGGGCCTGCATTGCGCATGGACCCTTTACCGCCAGCCGGAGACCCGCATCCTGGTGGTCTCGGCCGAGCATTCGCTGGCGGCGCGCCTGGTCGGCCATGTCCGGCAGATCATCGAGCGCCATCCGCTGTGCCGGCCCCTTCTGCCGGAGGACCGCGCCTCCTGGGCGGCGGACCGCTTCACCGTCGCGCGCGCGGCCGCCCTGCGCGATCCCTCGATGTTCGCGCAGGGCCTGGGCGGCAACATCACCGGCGCGCGCGCCGACCTGATCATCTGCGACGACGTGGAGGTGCCCGCGACCAGCGACACCGAGGCGAAGCGGCTGGAGCTGCGCGAGCGCCTGGCCGAGACGGAGTTCATCCTCACGCCGGGCGGCATGATCCTCTATGCGGGCACGCCGCACACCGATGACAGCCTCTACCGGGCGGGGGATTCCTTCCTGGAAGGGTACAGCCGGCTCGAGGTGCCGGTGCTCGATGCCGCCGGGCGCAGCGCCTGGCCCGAGCGCTTCCCCGACGGCGCCATCGAGGCGCTGCGGCAGCGCGTGGGCGGGCTGCATTTCGCGCGGCAGATGCTCCTGCAGCCGGTGGCCGCCGCGGCGGCGCGCCTCGATCCCACGCTGGTGCTGCGCTACGCCGAGGAGCCGGAGCGAACCGAGGCGCAGGGGCGTTCGCAGCTGTGGCTGCTGGGGCGGCGCCTCGTCTCGGGCGGAGGCTTCTGGGACCCCTCCTTCGGCAAGGAGAAGGGCGGCGACGGCTCGGTGCTGGCCTGCCTGTTCAGCGACGGCGAGGCGCGCCACTACCTGCACCGGCTCAGCTGGATCACCCAGCGGGCCGACGCGCCCGACGACCCGGCGACGCAGCAATGCCGCCAGGTCGCGGCCATCGCACGGGACCTCGACCTGCCGGTGGTGCGCGTCGAGACCAACGGGCTGGGCCGCTTCCTGCCGGCGCTGCTGCGGCGCGAGATGGCGCGGGCCGGCGCCGCCTGCTCGGTCATGGAGGTGACGAACCACCGCCCCAAGACCGAGCGCATCCTCGCCGCCTTCGACCCGCTGCTGGCGGGCCGGCGGCTGCATGCGCATGAAAGCGTGTTCCGCACCCGCTTCCCGCGGGAGATGGCGGAATGGCGCCCCGACGCGCGCGCCGCGCGCGATGACGGGCTGGATGCGGTGGCCGGCGCCATCCTGGCCGAGCCGCTGCGCCTGCCCGCGCTTCCCGCGCGGCCGCGACAGCCGGCATGGCGCGGGGGCTGAGCCTCAGGCCGCCCGGCGCTTCAGGATCTCGTCGGCGTGGCGGGCGCGACCCGCCTCGGTGATGAAGAAGTGCCCATCGGCCTCGGCCCGCGCGAATCCCATGGCCTGCAGCCGGTTCAGGCAGGGCGCATCCGCCAGGCCCGGCGGACGGCCATGCCGACCCACAAGGGTCAGCCGGTGCAGCGCCGAGCGGCAACAGGTTTCGAGATAGGGCTCGTTCCACATGCTTCGGGCCAATCCGTCCATCCCACGCGCCCCATTCTTCTGGGGACGCGCGCCCTTCACCGCAAGGAGAATGCCGTGAACATCCTCGACATGGAGGCCCATTGGTGGCTGCGCCTCGCCGAGACGCCGGTCATCGCGCTGATGCTGTGGCTGGTGCACGGCATCAAGCGCGAGCTGGACACCCGCATAGACCGCGGCGACCTGCGCCAGATCGACACGCTGCACCGCGCCCGCGAGGAACTGGCCGAGTTCAAGCTGGAGGTGGCACGCACCTATGTGCCGCTGTCGCTGATCCGGGACGTGGACCGCCGCCTGACCGAACAGCTGCTGCGCATAGAGGAGAAGCTGGAAGGGTTGCGGCGCGTGCCTCCCACGGGGCGCGAGCGATGAAGGCCGCGGCCATGACAGCCCCGGAGGCGGCTGTGGAGCTGCTGGCCCGGGTCCTCTACGCCGAGGCCGGGACGCGCCCGGTCCGCGCGATCGAGGCCCTGGCCGCGCTCGCGCTGCGGCGCGCGCTGCTGGTCATGGACAGCGCCGAGGCGGCGCTGCGCCTGGCGG
>SKWC01000393.1 GCA_007129145.1 Rubritepida sp. | reverse complement strand
GCCGGAATTGGCCGTCGCAAGAACCTTGGGTTTCTCCTGCTTCGGCTTCTTCACTTCCTTGTTTCCGCGCTTGTTGTCGCCTTTTCCCATCACGTCCTCGCAGGTTGAGTACCCGACCCGGCGACATGCCGGACGGACCGATCTCAGGAAAACCATGCTTGCCTGATCCGCGTCAGGGCAATGATTCTGGTGAGGTGCGTGCGGTCTCAGATCAGGCACACCCGCACATCTGGGAACTATGTGCCCGCAGGCGGTCCCGCAAGGCTCGGACGGGCCGCAAGCCCGCCCCGGACGGCGCCGTTCGGGTCCGGCGTCAGGGGCGGACCCGGCCTGTCGCACCCGGATCGCCGTGAAAAGCCGAAGCAGGGACCCGCCGCCGGCGACAACGCACCGAAGGCCGGCCGCTGCCAGTGCCAGGGTTGCCCGCGCAGCAATGTCGGCCGCGCCGGCCCCCCCCGCGCCCGGCCTGTGGCGCGGGCTTCAGCGGGGCGCGATCGAGCAGCAGCCGGTCAGCATGCCTGCGCCTTCCCCATCTTGCAGGATCAGCGTCGCCTCAAGGCCATAGGCCATGTCCGACATACCGTCCGAACAGGCGGCGGGCGCGATGACCGCCACCAGGCTGCGTGCATCGCTGCGCGCAAGAAGCGCGCGGTGCGGGGAACGGAACACCCCGGTATCGAGCACCGCCTCCAGCTTCATCGACCGGTCCGGCGCGTCAGGCGTCGAGAATACGGCCACATCGTCTGCAGTCACCAGCGACCAGAACGGCTCGGTTCCGATACAGCGCAGCGCCGCTGGCACCGCGCCCGGCTCCCAGACATCGGTGCGGTAGGCGAGATAGCGCAGCGCGACCCAGCCGCTGCGCTCGCCCGTGTTGATCTGCGCCCAGCGCCCGCTGGCATCATGGGCCACGACCTCGACGCCGCGGGCGTCGGGGGCCAGCGCGCCGATGATCTCGGCTCCGGCGCTCGGCCTGACGCGAATGTTCAGGACATCGTCGTCGGCGACGCCCGTGACGTTGAAAAGCGTTGGCAGGATGTACTCCTGGGTCGCGGCCAGCGGGGACGCCCACATCAGCGCCATCGCAAGCACCGCTCCGAGCCGCGCCCGACCTGCACGGCCAGAGACTCCCTTTTCCATCATCCTGCGCCCACCTCGCATATCAACCGACACCTGCCCGGCGCCATTCACACCACCCCGCGCTTCCCTCCTGCGTCCCGGGGCGCGCGGCCGCGACGCTCGGGGCGTCACCAGCGGGGGCGGCGTCGCGGCTGGGTGCATCCTGCCAGCCTTCGACCGCGCCGTCGACATGCGACAGGCTGGTCTTCATCGCGACGGCCCCGCGGCCGCTGGCCCCGCCCGCCATGATCCGCGGCGTTCAGCGACACCGAACATGAAGGGGCGCGGTCTTCACCCTGCCCGCGCACCACCGCAAACGGCTGCGCAGGTCAGACCCGACCGAACGCGCCGTCCGGCAGGAACGCGAACGGCGCACCGTCAGGGTCAGGGTCTTCCCCGGCGAGGGCGCGCCGTTGGGCCTCGCCCGCGTCGTGCTGGGCAAGATCGGCGAAAGATGGGGCACCGACACCGGGGCCTGCATCAAATGGGAAAGCCAGGATGCCCGACCCCCTCTCGGCAGAAATTCCAGACCTCGGGTTGCTCGATCGCGCACGCGCCGCTTGGTCCGATGGATTGCTGCCGACTTTTTCGCCCGGATCGGTTAGGCTGGGGCGTCATGGAAAAGGGGGAAGAAGAATGGTCAGGAGTGTTCTTGTGGTCATGGCGCTGGCCCTCGCGCTGGGCAGCGCGGGGCAGGCCAGCGCGCAGGCCCTGCCCTCGCCCGACGCGCTGCGCGGGGCCGCCACCGAGCAGGCCGCGCTCTTGCAGCAGTATCGCGAGATCATGCGCGATCCCGATGCCAATGTCCGGCTTGCCGCCTTCACGCAGCTTGCGGTGGTGGAGGATCCGGTCGTCCGCCAGATGGCCTATGACGAGGCCTTCGGCAGCACCGACAGGCTTCTGCGCGCGATGGCGCTGCGCTACAGCTTTTTCGATCGCGCGGAATTCACCTTGCGGTTTCCCTCAAGCTCGGACCAGCCGGTGACCGTCCCGTTGCGAGGCCGAGATCGCGCGACGGGCGATTTCAGCTATCAGGTGGACGGATACCGGTTCAACGGAAGGGTACAGGGGCTGACGGTCGAAATGCCAAGGTCGGGATGCGCGCTCCTGTTCCGGCTGGACGATGAAGACATGCTCATGGGCGAAGCAAATTGCGGCGGAACGATCCGCCCCGTCATGATCGATCTGCGCGGCTGACCGCCGCGCCGCGGATCAGTCCGCAAGACGCACCTCGATCCGGCCCAGAGCGACCTCGCCGCCGGGCGACCAGGTGTCATGCACGCTGACCCGGATGCGGCGCAGCCTCTGCCCGGCCCCGAGTGCAATGACACGCGGCTCGGGATCGAGGCTCAGGATGAAGGTGCCGAAGGGGGTCCACCCCCCGTCGCCCTCCTCGGTCCGGGTCGTGAAAAGCTCGACCGTCCTCGGGCGCCCCTGCGCCTGCGCCGGCGCAGGATGAAGGATGATCCCCGCAACCCCCCTGATCGCAGGCAGCGCAAGATCGATCTCCACCGGCCAGCCCACCGCCTCGGCCTGCCAGTATCCGCCGTCCCCGGTCGGCGCAGTGAGCCTGTCTGCCCCGTGATCCGGAGAATGGGCGCGGGTTGTCGTGCGCTCGACGCGCAGGCCGTCGGCGGCCGGCAGGGCGGGCGCGGTCGGGGCATCCTGCTGCGGCGCGCGGCGCTGAAGGCGCCAGTCGGCAAGGTGCAGGGCATAGCTCCACAGGAGCGCACGCGGCGGTTCGTTCACTGCGCCGCGCTCCTGAACCATGCCCACGATCTCGTCGCCCAGCATGAGCGCCGAGCCACTGTCGCCCGGGGCGACGGCCCAGGCGGTTGCGCCCTCGCCGGCCTCCTCGAAAAAGAGATGCGTCTCACCGATATAGAGCAAGCGGACCGGGCGGAAGAGCGTGGCCCCGGCGGCGGTGACATGGCGCATCACAAGCCGCCCGCCCGCCGCCTCGATCCGCGCGCGCGGATCGCCCTGATCGCGCAGCGGCGGGCCGCATTGCGCCGCCACCGCGCCGCTCACCGAGACAAGCGCGAGATCGTGGCCGAGATCAAGCGCCTCGCCAGCGAAGCCGTCGCGCACCACCCGCTCGCGGCGGATCAGCGAGGCGCCCATGCCGAGAGCGGCGTCCATCACATGGAGCGGGGTAAGGCCAAAACAGGCCCCGCCATCGCGAAACAGGATGACCTGCCCCTCCTGCCCGCCCGGTCCACCCAGCCGGGCATGAGCCTGATCTGCCTGCACCGGGGTACCCGAGATCACGAGCACCAGCGCCAGCGCCGTCCGGAGGCCCGTCATGCGCGGCCTTCCGGCATCGCCGGCCGCGCGTCAGCGGCCTCGCGCCCGTGTTCCGGCTCGACGGGCCGAGGCACGGCGCCAGCGGGCGTCTCAGCCGCTTGTGCCCCGGGCGCGGGCGCCTCAAGGGCTCCGGAGCAGCCACCTTCGCCCTCGATCCGGCGATCCCTGATGTCACGATAGATGATCTTGCCTGCCTTCAGGCTCACGAGGATCGTGAGTAGCCCTGCAGCGAGGGTCGCGCCGGAATAGAGCAGCTGGGCCAGCGGATCGAGCTGGAGCCGCGCGGCCCAGCCGGGCTTGAGTTCGAAATGCGCGCCCAGACGATCCACGACGACCCGCTCCGCCGGCCCCGCATACACGACCGCAAAGCCCGAAGGCATGTCGGCGCTGAAGCGGACAAAGCCCCACATTTCCGCCGCGCCGGGCGGCAGGCACCGCAGGCTGTCCCGCAGACGGCAGAGCAGCCGAACCTGCCAGGGCTGCGCCTCGGGCATCACAACGCTCGTCACATCCCCGGAAACAAGCTCCGCCCCCGCGATCTCGAAGCGCGGCGCCCCGGCCCGGGCCGCCATATGCGCCGAGGCCCGGCCTCCGAGAAGCATGCCGCGATTGCCCCGCTCGGGCAGTTGCCCGATGATCGCGAGGCCTCGGAAATCGAGCGGCGAGAGCGGCGGCGCGCGCCAGCGCAGCACGACACTTCCCGAAAAGCCCTGCAAGGGCGCCGCCCGCCCGCGCTGGTGCAGATCGACCGATGCCCCCGCAGGGGCGGAGATCGTCACCTCCAGAGGCGCCGGGCGCATCCTTTCCTCTCCCGCCGCCGCCTCGGACGCTGCGCCCGGCATGGCCTCGATGCTGCGATCGAGCCGCTGGAAGCCGAGGCTCGCACCGTTCGGGATAACGAGCACCACATCCTCCAGGCTCGGCTTCCGGCATGTCAGGCCGAAACCCGCGCTCGTGAAGCTCTCCTCGCAGATCTCGGCGCCGCGCACGCTCCAGGCATCATCGATCCCGACAAAGGCCGCGGGCACGCGCATGGCCTCCGTTTGTGCCTCGATCACGTATCGATGCGGCTGGTTGACGATCAGGACCGCGCCCGCCGCAAGGAAGACCACCCCTGTCAACACGGCGCCCAGCAGCCAGAAGGCAATCCAGCGCCGCGAAAAGTGCGCGCGCCCGCTCGAAGGAGGCGCCGATGGCGCAACGCCCGTCATTCGTTGCCCATGCGATAAAGCTGCAGCACCAGCCGCACCGGCTCCTCGCGCGCGCCGAAATTCGCGCGATGCACCTCCACCGCCAGCGTATCGAGGCCTGCCGCCTTCGCCTCGCGCAGCGAAATCATGCAGGTGAAATCGAAGCCCGAGCGGCGCGGGTTCTCCTCGCGATCACAAAGCCTGTTCTGCAAGGCATCGCCCGGGCCACGCACCAGGACGGCGGCGGAGGAGGTACGCGCATTCACCATGAGACGGACCTCATCCGGCAGCCCCGCCCCCTCCCCGCCGGAAAACTCCGCCTGATCGCCCCAGCCCGCGATGAAAAGCGTCGCCGTGCCGGGGCTGGCCGGCGCCCCGCAGGCGCCCGGCGTCGCACGCACGGCCAGATCGGGCCCGGCAAGCCGGGCCAGCGCATCGCGGTCCCCTGTCATGTCGAGCACCCGTACGAAGCCCACGGGGCTTGCGAGCGCGGTTTCCGAAATCGCGAGACTGGCGCGGTAATTCCGGCTGCGGCTGGTGATTTCGGCACAGATGCGGATATCTTGCTGCGGGCCGACGAACAGCAGCAGGTTGGGCTGCGGCTGCAGGCCCAGATGCCCCATCACCCCGACGATCACATGGCCCGAGACAGGCCAGATCGGATCGAAACTCTCCTCGACGATCTGCGCCATGAGCGGCTGAGGGTCGGCCTGCGCGCCATGCGGAAGAAAAAGCATCATGGAGGCCAGCATCCGGCTGCGCAGGGATCGCATGGCGCCACTCCCTTCCCCCTATCCCGTGAAAGGATAGCAGGTCGGGGCGTTTCTGGGAATATTCAACCGATCCCGATTACCCCTTCCGGGCCACCGTCATGCTGCGATGAGATCGCGCAGCATGGCGTGGATCAGGCGCCCGCGGCCCGGCGCCGCCCTGATCTGCACGTGATCGCGCGGGTGCGAGTGCTGGACGTCAACTGCACGACAGCGCTGGATGAAAACGCCCCGTTCTTGCGCTGAACCCGGTGGTCAGGGAGCACAGGCGCGGCACCGCCGGTCGTGCGCGGCGTCGAGGGTCGTGCGGCAGGTTGCGTCGATATCGAGGGGCAATGGGGTCTTGCTGCAAGTTGCGTCAACGCGCGGCGGCGTGGGCCATCGGGGTGCTATTCCGCCGCGATCGGCGTGGCGGCGAAGACGGCCTCCACCACCAGGCTGCGCGTGCGGCCGCCAAGCACAAGGTCGATCTCCTCGCCGACGGAGGCGCCGAGGAGGGACTGGGCGAGGGGTTTGTCGATCCGGATCACGCCGGCATCGGGGCGGTGTTCGGTTTCGGAGATCACGATGGTCTTGCGGGTGTTGTCGTCGCGGTAGCGGATGGTGACCAGCAGGCCCGGGGCGACCGCCTCGGGGGCGGCATCCTCGATGTGGAAGGCGCTCTCGTCCTCCTCGGCCGCGAACATCATGGCTTCGGCCAGGCCGGGCTTGCGGGGCGGTGCCGGACGCGATGCCGGTGCATTTTCCGGCGCGGCGGGGTCGGGATCGGCCGGGGGCTGTGCCGACGGGGCGGACGTGTCCTGCGCCGCATCCGCAGTGGACGTGCCGGCGTCCGCTGACGCCTCCTCTGGTACGGCCTGCCGTTCGGCATCCGGCGCTGCGATCACCCGGTGTTCGGTGAGGATATCCGACACCCCCTCGGCGCCGATGGGGGCGATGCCCAGGGCCTCCAGGCGCGCGCGCAGGCGGCCCCACCAAAGCTCGGGGTCGGCCTTCCACTGGCTGCCGAAGACGCGCCAGAAGATCCAGCCGGCGCGTTCCAGCGCGGCCTGCCGCTCCATGTCGTGGTGCCAGCGGTCGGGGCCGTGGTAGCGGTCGCCGTCAAGCTCGATGGCCAGCCGCCGATCCTCGGCCCCCTCCACCACCAGGTCGATGGAGAAGGCGCCGGCCTGCATCTGCGGGATCACGCGGTAGCCCGCATCGATCAGCCGCTGGCAGACCTCGCGCTCGAACCCCGACTGGCAGCGGTCGAGCAGATCGCGCGCCACCAGCCGTGTGCCCTCGGGCAGCGGCTCGTTGAAATGCGCGATCACGCGGGCTCGGTAATCCGCGGGGTTGAGATGCGTCAGCCCGATGGAGCGCACCAGATACAGCCGGTCGCGCGCCCGGCTCATGGCGACGTTGAAGCGTTGGCCGGTCTGGCGGGTCTGCATAAGCCGCACGCTGCCGCGGTCCGAGACCATGGACAGAAGCACGATGTCACGCTCCTGCCCCTGCAGGGTGGAGCTGTCGCCGCAGATGATGCGGTGTTCGCGGATCTTTTCCGTGCCGATCTCGGGATGCGCCATCAGCATCCGCTCGATGGTCTCGGCCTGATGCGCGCCGATCAGCGAGATCACCCCGATGCTGCGGCCCGCAAGCCCCGGATCGGCGGTTATGCGGGCGATCTCCTCCACGATCGCCTCGGCCTCGGCCGGGTTGACGGTGCGCCGGCCCTCGCGCGCGCCATGGGGGATGAAGATGTCCACCAGCGGCGGGTCTATCCGCTCGGAAGCGCGCGGCACCCGCAGCGGCACCAGCCCGCCCTCGTAGAACTGCGAGGAAAACGCGATGATCGGCGCGACCGAGCGGAAATGCTCGCGCAGCGTGACCTGGGCTGCGGGGAACATCATCTGCGCCAGATCGAAGATGGAGCTTTCGGCGTCGATCATCTCGCCATGGCGCAGATCGCGCAGGTGGCGGGTGCGCAGGGCGGTGACCTTCTCGGCCGGGATGCCGATGGCGCTGGGGCTGACCTGCTCGTCATCGCCCACGATCAGGAGGCGCTTGCCGCGCGCCAGCGCCCCGAGCGCGGTGATGTCGGATTGCGAGGCCTCGTCGAGGATCACGAGGTCGAAATCCCCCACCTCGCGCGGGAGCTGCTCGGCCACGCGGTATTCCGGCATGATCCAGACCGGGATCGCGGGCGCGGCCTCCAGAGCGGCGGCCTGGATCTGGCGCCGCCAGCGGCCGGCCTGCTGCCCGGTGCCCGCGCCCAGCCGCCGGATCGCCTGGGTGAACATCTGCAAGGGCGCGTGGAAGCGGGGCGCGCGTCGGGCCAGGCCCAGCAGCGTGCGCGCCGCGATGGCCTCGCGCAGCAGCCGCCGGCGGGTGTCGGTCAGCGTGGTCTTGCGCGCCAGCAGCGGCTCGGT
>SKWC01000342.1 GCA_007129145.1 Rubritepida sp. | reverse complement strand
GGCAAGCGCAGCGTGGTACTGGACCTGGCGCAGGAGGCCGACCGCGCGCGCGCGGCGAAGCTGGCCGCGCGCGCCGATGTGATGATCGAGGCCTTCCGCCCCGGCGTGGCCGCGCGCATCGGCCTCGGCCCCGAGCAGGCGAAGCCCGACGCCGTGTGCATCTCGGTCTCGGGCTTCGGCCAGCAGGGCCCCCATGCCGAGCGCCCCTGCACCGATGGCGTGGCGCAGGCCTTCTCGGGCCTCGTGTCCATCAATGCCGGGGCCGATGGCGTGCCGCACAAGGTGGGCACGCTGGTGGTGGATGTGTTCACCGGCCTGTCCACCTTCGCCGCCTGCCAATCCGCCCTGGCCGAGCAGGCGCGCGACCGCGCGGCGGGCGCCGCGCCGCGGCGGCGGCACCTTGATGTGTCGCTGATGCAGGCCACCGCCTCGCTGCTGGTGCTGCCGATCGCCGAGAGCGGCCTGACCGGCCGGCTGCCGGTGGAGTTCAACGTCCCCGCCGGCACCTGGCAGGGCAAGGATGGCGCCTGGCTGATGGTGGCGATGGTGCGCGAGGAGGAGTTCGTGACGCTCTGCCGCGAACTCGGCCTGCCCGACCTGCCCCGGGACCCGCGCTTCGACACATTCCCCAACCGCGCGGCGAACAAGCCCGCGCTGGTGCCCATCCTGCGCGAGGCCTTCGCGCGGAAGACCGCGGCCGAATGGGTGGCGCAGCTGCAGGCGGCGCGGATGCTGTGCGACCGGGTGAACACGCCGCTGGAATGGCTGGATGATCCGCATGTGCGCGCGGTGAACGCCGCCCCCTTGCTGGCCCAGCCGGGCCTGGGCACGCTGCCGCTGCCCGCCATCCCGGGGCTGGGCGCGTGGGAGGCGCCTTCACCCGGCCTGGGCGAACACACCGAGGCCGTGCTGGCCGAGCTGGGGATCTGAACGCATGCCGCAGGACGCGCAGGGCAACGCCGCCACCTTCGCCTCGGCCGAGGCCGCTTCTGCCTTCGACCACACCGTCGAGGGCTTCCTGAAATACCGCTTCGACACACCGCTGCGGCTGAAGGCCGCGCTGAAGCTGGACGGGGAGGCGCCGCTGCTGCACGCGCTGAAGGGCGCCTTCTCGATGCTGGCCTACAACGTCGGCTACCTGGGCGCTGCGCGCGCGGCGGTGGCGGCGGGCCGCGCGCTGCGCCCCAACCCGCGCGAGGCGATGCACCTGGACGCCATCGAGGCCTGGGCCGAGGGCGGGCAGGACCGCGCCCTGGCCGTTTGGGAACGCATCGTGGCCGACCACCCGCGCGACATCCTGGCCTTCCGCCTCCATCATTTCGCCGCCTTCTGGATGGGCCGCACGCCCGCCATGCTGCGCATGGTCGAGGGCGCGCTGCCGCATTGGGGCGCGGATCTGCCGGGCTACGGCTCGATGCTGGCGTGCCGCGCCTTCGCCAATGAGGAATGCGGCAACTACCTGGTGGCCGAGGCGGCCGGGCGCGAGGCGATCCGCCGTGATCCGGCCGACCTCTGGGCCGCGCATGCGGTGGCGCATGTGCTGGACATGCAGGGCCGCCGCAGCGAGGGCATCCAGTGGATCACCACGCTGGCGCCGCATTTCGAGGGCGGCAACAACCTGCGCCACCACATCTTCTGGCACCAGGCGATGTTTCACATGGAACATGGCGAGCACGACCAGGTGCTGCGGCTGTATGATGAGGGCTTCCGCAACCTCGACAGCCCGGTGACGCAGATCCAGCCCGACCTCTACATCGACTGCCAGAATGCGGCCTCGATGCTGTTCCGGCTGGAGCGCCAGGGCGTGGATGTGGGGCATCGCTGGGCCGAACTCGCGGACAAGGCCGAGGCGCGGATCGGCGACTGCCTGTCGGCCTTCACCCTGCCGCATTGGATGATGGCGCTGTGCGCGACCGGGCGCCTGGATGCGGCGGCGCGCATGATCGCGGCGATGGAGGACTACGCCCGCGCCAATTCGGGCGAGAACCCGCGCATCCTGCGCGACGCCGCCCTGCCCTGCTGCCGCGCCCTGCTGCACCGCGCCCGCGGCGAATACGCCGCCGCCGTGGCGGCGATGCGCCCCGCGCTGGGGGGGTTGTATGAACTCGGCGGCAGCCACGCCCAGCAGGATGTGCTGGAGCAGCTGTTCCTCGATTGCGCGGTGAAGGCGGGGCTTTCCGGCGACCGGCGGATGCTGCTGGAGCGCGTGGCCGGCCGCTGGCCGACGCCGCCACAGCGCCGCGTGGGCTATGCGATGGCGGCGGAGGGCTTCGTCTGAGCCCCGGCGCGGCTAGCCCCGCGCGATCCCCGCCTCCGCCAGCACCGCCTCGGCCAGCACCAGCAGGCCGGCCTCGGCCCATTGCGGCGTGATGCTCTCCGCCTCGTTGTGGCTGATGCCGCCATGGCAGGGCACGAAGAGCAGCGCCGCGGGCAGGCGGCGCGCCACATAGACCGCGTCATGGCCGATGGCCGTGGGCATGTCGCGGTGGCGGATGCCGCGCGTCCGCGCCGCCTCGCGCAGCCGCCCGACCAGCGCCGGGTCGAAGGGCGTGGCGGGCGAGATCCAGAAATCCTCGAAGGCGATGGCGACGCCGCGCCGGGCCGCGATGCCCGTCGCCTCCGCCCGCAACCGCGCCGCCAGTTCCGCGAGCTGGTCCTCATGGTCATGGCGCGTGTCCAGGCTGAACCAGACGCGGCCGGGCACGACGTTGCGGCTGTCGGGGTGCAGCGTCATGCGGCCCACCGTCGCCCGCGCCCCGGCGGCCAGCGCCTCGCGCTCGATCATCGTCGCGCATTCGGCGGCGGCCATCAGCGCGTCCCGCCGCCCGGCCATGGCCGATCCGCCATGCGCGTCCTCGCCCGTCACATGCACGTCGAACCAATGCTGCGCGAGGGCATGGGTGACGATGCCGACCTCCATCCCCTCGCGCTCCAGCAGCGGGCCTTGCTCGATGTGCAGCTCGAAGCAGGCGCCCAGGTCGCGCAGCGCGGCGGGATCTGCGTCGCCCTGCCAGCCGATCCGCGCGAGTTCCGCGCCGAAGGTGGCGCCCGCGCTGTCGGCCTTCGCCAGCACCTCGGCCTCGGGGAAGATGCCCATGGCCGCGCCCGAGCCCATCATGGGCGGCGAGAAGCGCGCACCCTCCTCATTGGTCCAGTTGATCAGCATGACGGGTGCTTCCGTTTGCACCCCCGCCTCGTGCAGCGCGCGCAGGATCTCAAGCCCCGCCAGCACGCCCAGCACACCGTCGAACTTCCCGCCCGTGGGCTGGGTGTCGAGGTGGCTCCCGATGGCCACCGGCTTGCGGGCCGGATCGCGCCCGGGCCGCGTGAGCATCATGTTGCCGACGCGGTCGAGGGTCAGCCGCGCCCCGGCCGCTTCCGCCTGGCGTTGCAGCAGCGCCCGGGCCTCGGCGTCGAGGTCGGTCAGCGTCTGGCGGTTGCAGCCGCCCTTCGGCGTGGCGCCGATGCGCGCGAATTCCATCAGGCTGTCCCACAGCCGCGCGCCCGACAGGGGCAGGTTGTGTGTCATCATCCGGCCTCCACACCGCATCATTCCGCCTGAGCGAAGCTGGTCCTTGGTCCAGCGCGCCATCGCGCCGGCCGCCGGATCCTCCGGCAAACCCGGGGCGGTTCATGATCGACCCCGGACCCGGGAGCAAGATCCGGCCGGCCCAACGCTGCCCCGCCCGCCCCCGCAGCGCCGGCGAATTTCGATGCCCGGGGAACCACGCCCGATGTCGCCGGTTATGGCTGGAGCATCAGGAGACGGACCCCGTGTCGCAAGATCTCCCCAACTTCGGTTCCATCACCGTCGCGTCGCCCGTCGGGGTGGCTCTGCGCGATCGTCAGGAGGCCAGGCGGGGAGCCACGCCGGGTGACGTCTTGAAGCGTGGTTTCGACGTCACCGCGGCGGCGGCACTCTGCCTCGCACTGCTGCCCCTGCTGCTCACGATCGTCGTGCTGCAATGGTACAGCGGTTCGGCGCTGTTCTATCGCCACCGCCGCATCGGCCGCGACGGCAATCCGTTCGACTGCCTCAAGTTCCAGACCATGCGCCCCGATGCCGATGCGGTCCTGGCAAGCCTGCTGGCGGCCGACCCGGCGCTCCGCGCGGAATGGCACATGGCGCAGAAGCTGCGCGACGATCCGCGCGTCACCCGCGTCGGCCGGTTCCTGCGGGCCACCAGCCTCGACGAGCTGCCGCAGCTGCTCAACGTCCTGCGCGGCGAGATGAGCCTCGTCGGCCCGCGGCCCGTGGTGCAGGCCGAGCTCGAGGAGTTCTACGGCGAGGAGGGGCTGAACGCCTATTGCTCCGTCCGCCCGGGCATCACCGGCCTGTGGCAGGTCAGCGGCCGCAGCGACATCGGCTATGCCGAACGGGTTAGACTCGACATCCGCTATGTGCAGTCCCGGTCCTTCGTCCTCGACCTGCGCATCCTTTGCCAGACCGTCAGGGTCGTCCTCAGCTGCCGGGGTGCATGCTGATGGACCGGCACCAGGCGGCCATGCAGGCCCCGGACATCGTCTGGGGCAGGGGCCCGGCCCGTGCCTATGCCTGGGAGCATCTGCTCCTGCCGTTCGAGGCGCAGGCCAGGACGAGGCCGCGCCGCCGGGCCGTCGCCTGCGGCGGGGCGTCGCTGGACTACGCGGCGCTTGACGCCGCCGCGAACAGGCTGGCGCGGCATCTCGGACGGCAGGGCGTGGGGCCTGGGCAGGTGGTCGCGCTCTGCCTGCCGCGGGGGATCGAGCACACGGTTGCGCTGCTTGGCGTGGTCAAGGCGGGCGCCGCCTATCTCCCGCTCGATCCGCGCAGCCCCCCGGCCAGGCTCGACTTCATCCTGCGCGACGCCGCCGCCGCGCTGACCCTGTGCACCTCCGCCACGCGGGATTCGATCCCGGCGGGATACCCGGTCTGCGTGCTCGACCGCAGCCGCGCCGAGATCGAGCGCGAGGCGCCGACCGCGCCTGAGCTGCCCCGCGATCCCGAAGCGCTGGTCTATCTGATCTACACCTCGGGCTCGACCGGCACGCCGAAGGGCGCGGCGATCCGGCACCGCGGCTTCGCGAACCTGCTGCAGTGGTATCTGCGCACCCTGGGCGCGACCGAGGCGGACCGAACCCTCATCATCGGCGCCACCACCTTCGATGCGGTGCAGAAGAACCTGTTCGGCCCGCTGCTGGTCGGCGGCGAGGTGCACTATCCCGATGGCGCCCTGTTCGACCCGGACGCGCTGGCCGCGACCATCGCGCGGGAAGGCATCACCTGGGTCAACGGGACGCCCAGCAACTTCTACCCGATCGCCGAAGGCCCGGCCGCCCGTGCGCCGGAGCAACTCGCCTCGCTGCGCTGGGTGGTGCTGGGCGGCGAGCCGATACGCCCGCGCCGCCTGCGCCCCTGGTTCGGCCATCCGGCCTGCCGTGCCCGGGTGCTCAACACCTACGGCCCGACGGAGGCGACGGACATCTGCACCGCCTGGGCCTTCGGGCCCGACGAGGCGGAGCCGCAGATCCCGATCGGCCGGCCCATCGACAATGTGCGCCTTGCCATCGCCGCGCCGGACGGCCACGCCGTGCGCCCGGGCGAGGCCGGCGAGCTCGTCATCGGCGGCGACGGGGTCGGCGCCGGCTACCTGTCCCGCCCGGACCTCACCGCCGAGCGCTTCCGCGAGACCTCGCTGTTCGGACCACCGCAGCTTGCCTACTTCACCGGCGACAGGGTCCGCTGCCGCGCGGATGGTGCGCTCGAGTTCCTGGGCCGCTTCGACCACCAGGTGAAGCTGCGCGGCTTTCGCGTCGAACTCGGCGAGATCGAGACCGCCTTGCTGTCCCAGCCGGGGATCAGGGATGCCGCCGTGATCCTGGACGAGGACGGCGCGGCGGAACCGCGCCTCATCGCGCATGTCGTCACCGACCCGATGGCGGCGTCCGCGACGCCGGCCGCCCTGCGCGGCGCGCTGGCCCAGCGCCTGCCGGACTACATGTTGCCGGCCGTCATCACCTGCCTCCCGGTCCTGCCGACCACGCCGAACGGCAAGACCGACCGCATGGCATTGCGCGGCCCCGCGCCCGCCGCGCCGCCGGCCGCCGCCACGCCCACCGAGAGGCTGGTCGCGGAGATCTGGGCCCGGCGGCTGCCCGGCACCCCGCTCGACCGCGACACGAACTTCTTCGACGCCGGCGCCACGTCGCTCGACCTCGCGGCGCTGCAGGCCGACCTCAACTGCGCGCTCGGGCGCGCCTTTCCGGTGGTGCTCCTGTTCGCCCATCCGACGATGCGCAGCTTGGCCGCCGCGCTCGACGACCGGCTGGCCCGCAGAGCCGAGCCGGTGCGGCCCACGCCGGAGGCGGTGCGGGCCGAGCGCCTGGCCCTTGCCGCGCGGCTGGCGGCGGTCCGCAACGCCGACGCAAGGAACCGCGAGCGATGAGCGACGACACGCCGCAGGCCATCGCGATCATCGGCATGGCGGGGCGCTTCCCCGGCGCGCCCGACATCCCCGCATTCTGGCGCGCGCTGTGCGAGGGCCGCGACACCATCGCGCGCTTCGCGGAGGCCGAGCTGGAAGACGCCTTCTCCGCGCAGGACCGCGCGGCGTCCAATTTCGTGCGCGCCCGCGGCGTGCTGGACGGCGCCGACCTCTTCGATGCGGCCTTCTTCCGGATGCGCCCGCGCGAGGCCGCGCTGACCGACCCGCAGCATCGCATCTTCCTGGAGCTCTGCTGGGCCGCCTTCGAGGATGCCGGCCACGACCCGGAGCGCCTGGCGGGCGGTGTCGGCGTCTTCGCCGGCTGCAGCATGCCGACCTACTTCCTGCACCACCAGGCCCGGGACCGTGCGGCGGTGGAACGCTTCACCAGCACCTTCCAGGTCGGGGACTACGCGACCCTGGTCGGCGCGCTGCCCGACGCGCTGACGACACGCGTTTCCTACAAGCTCGGCCTGCGGGGCCCGAGCATGACGATCGCGACCGCGTGCTCGACCTCGCTCGTGGCGGTGGCGCAGGCCTGCCAGTCCCTGCTGCTGCACGAATGCGACATGGCGCTGGCGGGCGGCGTCTCGGTGACCTTCCCACAGGCGCGCGGCTACCAGGCCGATGACGGCGGCATGGTTTCGCCCGACGGGGTCTGCCGGCCCTTCGATGCGGCGGCGAACGGCACGGTGTTCAGCTCCGGCGCGGGCGTCGTGCTGCTGCGCCGCTTGTCCGACGCGCTGGCCGACGGCGACCACATCACCGCCGTGATCCGCGGCCAGGCGGTGAACAACGACGGCAAGGCCAAGGTCGCGTTCACCGCGCCATCGGTCGGGCCGCAGGCGTCGGTGATCGCCACCGCC
Source organism: Rubritepida sp. (assembly GCA_007129145.1). Classification (GTDB taxonomy): domain Bacteria; phylum Pseudomonadota; class Alphaproteobacteria; order Acetobacterales; family Acetobacteraceae; genus Roseococcus. The sequence continues at coordinate 515 of SKWC01000342.1, read as the reverse complement.
CAGGCGATCGCGGGCTTCGCGCCCGGCAGCATAGGGTTCGTCGAGTGCCACGGCACCGCCACGCCGATGGGCGACCCGATCGAGGTCGCGGCGCTGACCGATGCCTTCCGCAGGGGCACCAACGCGGTCGGCGTGACCGCGCTCGGATCGCTCAAGGGCAATGCCGGGCACATGGACGCGGCGGCCGGCGTGGCCGGGCTGATCAAGGCTGCGCTGGCCATCGAGGCGGGGGTCATCCCGCCGACCGCCCATTTCAATCAGCCGAATCCGGCGCTCGGCCTCGACGACAGCCCGTTCTTCGTCGCCGACCAGCTCTGCCCCTGGCCCTCCATCCCGGGGCCGCGGCGCGCGGGCGTGAGCGCTCTCGGCGTCGGCGGAACCAACGCGCATCTCTGCCTCGAGCAGGCCCCGCCGCGCCCCGGCGCACCGCCCGGCATCATGTGGGAGACGCTGCAGGTCTCGGCGCGCAGCGCCGCGGGGCTGGCCGCCGCATGCGAGGCCCTGGCCGAGCGCCT
>SKWC01000026.1 GCA_007129145.1 Rubritepida sp. | reverse complement strand
TGGCGGTGGTGTCGATCAGCCGCGCGCCGAGCTGCGCCATCTTCCCGCCCACCTGCGCCTTCACATGATAGCGCAGCGTGGTGGCCTCGGGGCCGTCCTCGGTCAGCGCGACATCGGCGCCGCCCTTGGCGAAGCCCATCGCGCCGCCATTGCCCTCGCCGCTGATGGTGTAGCTTTCGGGCGGGTTCAGGTTTTCGAGCTTCACCTTGGCGGTCATCTTCGCGGCCATGGGGCCGATCTTGATGGCCATGCGCGCCGTCAGCTCGGTGTCCGAGTGCTTCTCGACCGTCTCGCAGCCGGGGATGGCCGCCTTCAGCGCCTCGGGATCGTTCAGCGCCTCCCACACCCGCTGGCGCGGGGCGGGAATCTGGCGCTCGCCGGACATTTCCATGGGCAAACTCCTGAGCTTCGCGCCCTATTAGGGGCGGGGGGGCGCATGCGCAAACCCCCCGGGGTGCGCGGCGGCGGCAGGTGACGGGGCCGAGTTGACGGTTCGCCGCGAAATCCGGAAAAGCTTTGGCAATAGTTTTGGGGGGCTGGCCTTGCGACTGTTCTGGAGCGCGCTGCTGCTGCTGGGCGCGATGGTCGCCCCCGCCCAGGCCATGCCGATGGATGGTAGCCGCATGGGGCTGGGCTGGGCGGTGCCCTTCCTGGGGCTCATGGCGTGCCTGGCGCTGCTGCCGGTGTTGCGCCCCGGGCTCTGGCAGCGGCACATCGGCAAGATCGCGGCCTTCTGGGCGCTGTGCGTGCTGGTGGCGCAGGCGCGGATCTTCGGCCTGGATGCGATGGGCACCACGCTGGCGCATGTGGTGCTGGACCAGGCGCTGCCGCTGATGGCGCTGGTCACGGCGCTCTATGTGATCGGGGGCGGCATCCGGCTGGAGGGCGCCTGGACGGGGCGGCCGGGGACCAACACCGCCATGCTGGCCGTGGGCACGCTGCTGGCTGCGGTGGCGGGCGGGCTGGTCGCGGCGCTGCTGCTGATCGGCCCGCTGCTGCGCGCCAATGCGCATCGCCGCCACCGGATGCACATGGTGGTGGCGCTGATCTTCCTGGTGGCCAATATCGGCGGGGCGCTATCGCCGCTCGGCCAGCCGGCCATGTACATGGGCCTGGTCTCGGGCGTGCCCTTCCTGTGGCCGATCGAGCACCTCTGGGGCCCGGTGCTGCTGTGCGCGGGCGTGCTGCTGCTGGCCTTCTACTGCCTGGATTCCTGGCTGCTGGCCAAGGAGGGCGCCTCGGCCGCGCCAGCCGATGCGGGGTCGGGGCTGCGGCTGCGCGGCTGGGCCAATCTGCCGCTGCTCGGCCTCGTGGTCGGGGTGGTGCTGCTGCAGGATCTCTGGGAGCCCGGCGCGATCCCCGTGATGGGCCACACGCTGGGCGCCGAGCGCCCGGCCGCCGTGGCGCTGCTGGCGCTGATCACCGGGGTTTCGCTGCTGGTGACCCCGGCGGGGCTGCGCGAGGCCGGCGGCTTCGCCTGGGCCGTGCCCTTCGAGATGGGCAAGCTGTTCACCGCGCTGTTCTTCTGCATCGCGCCGCTGCTGGCGATGATCGCCGCCGGCACCGAAGGGCCCTTCGGTGCGGTGATGGCCCTGTTCCAGGAGACGGGCGGCTCGCAGGTCCCCGCGCTGTATTTCTGGATCGGCGGCGCGGTCTCGAGCGTGGTGGACGGGGCGGGCGCCTATCTGCTCGCGCTGGAACTGGCCGGCGGCGATGCCGCGGCGCTGGCGGCGCAGGATGCCCGGCGCCTTGCCGCGCTGACGGCCGGCGTCGTCTTCATGGGGGCCGCGACCTACATGGGCAACGCCGCCAACTTCATGCTGATGGCCACCGCCGAGACGCAGGGCGTGCGCATGCCCTCCTTCCTCGGCTACGCCGTGCTCTCGACGCTGGTGCTGGTGCCGCTGCTGATCATCTGCGCCCTGCTGTTCTTCCTCTGACGCGGAGTTTCCTTCCATGCCCTATGTGATCGGCGCCGATCTTCCCGATGCCCCCGCGGGCGAGCGTTTCCGCGCCCTGCTGGAACGCCCGCAGATCCTGCAGATGCCCGGCGCGCATCTGGGCCTCGCGGCGCTGCTGGCGAAGAAGCAGGGCTTCGAGTCGCTCTACCTGTCGGGGGCGGCCATGTCCGCCACCATGGGGATGCCGGACCTCGGCATGATCACCATCGAGGATGTGTGCTTCTTCATCCGCCAGGTGGTGCGCTCGACCCAGCTGCCGGTGCTGGTGGACGGCGACACCGGCTATGGCGAGGCGCTGAACGTCATGCACATGGTGCGCAGCTTCGAGGATGCCGGCGCGGGTGCGGTGCATCTCGAGGACCAGCTGCTGCCCAAGAAATGCGGGCATCTGAACGACAAGAAGCTGGCCGGCGTGGATGAGATGTGCGCCAAGATCGCCGCCGCCCGGCGCGCGCGGCGCCACCTGTACATCATCGCCCGCACCGATGCGGTGGCGAGCGAGGGGATGGACGGCGGGATCGCCCGCGCCCAGCGCTACCTCGATGCGGGCGCGGACGCCATCTTCCCCGAGGCGCTCACCACCCGCGGCATGTTCGAGGAATTCGCCCAGCGCATGCCCGGCGTGAAGCTGCTGGCCAACATGACCGAATTCGGCCGCACCCCCTTCTTCACCGCCGCCGAGTTTGAGGCGATGGGCTATGCCATGGTGATCTGGCCGGTGTCGCATCTGCGCGTCGCCGCCAAGGCCTGGGAGGGGCTCTATGCCCAGATCGCCGCCGAGGGCGGCACCCAGGGCGCGCTGGACCGCATGCAGACGCGGGCCGAGCTGTATGAGGCCATCGGCTACCACGCCTATGAGGAGCTGGACGCGAGCCTGATCCGCACCGTGGTGCCTGAAGGCATGCCGCAGCAAGGGTGAGCCTGCCGCCCTGGCTGATCGGCAGCGAGATCTACCGCCGCTCGACCTACGGCCCCAAGCATCCGCTGGCCATCCCGCGCGTCTCCACCACGCTTGACCTGGTGCGCGCGCTGGGGTGGCTGGATCCGGCGCAGTACCGCGACAGCCCGATGGCGGATGAGGCGCAACTCACCCGCTTCCACGACCCGGGCTACATCGCCGCGCTGCGCCGGGCCGAGGAAGCGCAGGCCGTCAGCGCCGAGGATCGCGTGCGCTACCGCATCGGCGCCGATGGCAACCCCGTCTATCGCGAGGTGTTCCGCCGCCCCGCCACCAGCGCGGGCGGGGTGCTGCTGGCCGCCGAACTCACGCGTGCGGGTGGCGTGGCGCATGTGCCGGGCGGGGGCACGCATCACGGAAGGGCGGACCGCGCCTCGGGCTTCTGCTACGTCAATGACGCGGTGCTGGGGCTGCTGGCCTGGCGCGACCAGGGGCTGCGCCGCATCCTCTACATCGATGTGGACGCGCATCACGGCGATGGCGTGCAGGACGCCTTCCACGACGACCCGCGGGTCTTCACCCTGTCCATCCATGAGGCCGGGCGCTGGCCCTTCACCGGCCAGGCCGACGACCGCGCGGGGGGTGCCGCCTGGAACCTGCCCGTGCCGCCGGGCTTCCATGATGCCGAGATGCGCGCCCTGCTGGACGGGCTGGTGCTGCCCTTCATCGCCCGCCACCGCCCTGATGCCATCATGCTGCAATGCGGGGCGGATGCGCTGCTGGAGGACCCGCTGTCGCGGCTGGCCCTGTCCAACAACGCGCATCGCGACCTGGTCGCGGCGCTGCACGGGGCGGCGCCGCGGCTGATCGTGCTGGGGGGCGGCGGCTACAACCCGTGGTCGGTGGCGCGCTGCTGGGCACTGGCCTGGGCCGAGTTGAACGGCATAGCCCCGCCGCTGGCGCTGCCCGAGGCGGCCGAGGCGGTGCTGCGCGGCCTGACCTACCACCGCGCCGCCGGGCGCAACCCCGCGGCGCATTGGTTCACCACCATCCTGGACGCCCCGCGCGAGGGGCCGCTCAGCGAGGCCGTGCGGGCCCTGCTGGCGCGGGGGCTGCCCGACTGGCCCGACCCCGTGGCATGATGCGCGCCATGAAGCGACGCCTGCTGTTCCTCTCCGCCCTGCTGGCGCCCCTGCTGGCCCCATTCGCCGCGCGCGCCCAACCCGGCGTGGACCGCCCCCAGCCCCGGCTGCGCGAGGAGGCGCTGGTCATCGTCGCGCGCGACGGCACCCGCCACGAATTCCGCGTGGAGATGGCGCTGGAACCGGCCGAGCAGTCGGTGGGGATGATGTTCCGCACCGAGATGGCCCCCGATGAGGGGATGCTGTTCGACTGGGGCGCCCCGCGCGAGAGTGCGATGTGGATGCGCAACACGCTGATCCCGCTGGACATGGTGTTCATCGCCGCCGATGGCCGCGTCCACCGCATCCATGAGCGCGCAACGCCGCGCAGCCTCGCCACCATCGCCAGCCGCGGGCCGGTGCGCGCCACGCTGGAGCTGGCGGGCGGCACGGCCGAGCGGCTCGGCCTGCGGGTGGGCGACCGCGTGCTGCACCCGATCTTCGGGACCACCCCCTGAACCATCACTGAAACAAAGAGGAGAACGCCATGGATCTCGGCATCAAGGGGCGCAAGGCGCTGGTCTGCGCCGCCAGCAAGGGGCTGGGCCGCGCCTCGGCCTTCGCGTTGGCGGCCGAGGGCTGCGAGGTCACCATCACCGCGCGCGGCGCCGAGGCGCTGGAGCGCACCGCCGAGGAGATCCGTGCCGCCACCGGCGCCACAGTGAAGACGGTGGCGGGCGACATCACCACCGAGGAAGGCCGCGCCGCCGCACTCGCGGCCTGCCCCGCGCCCGACATCCTGGTGAACAACGCCGGCGGCCCGCCGCCGGGCGATTTCCGCGACTGGGAGCGCGCGGACTGGATCAAGGCGCTGGACGCCAACATGCTGACGCCGATCTTCCTGATCCGCGCTGTGGTGGATGGCATGATCGAGCGCCGCTTCGGGCGGATCGTGAACATCACCTCGGCCTCGGTGAAGGCGCCCATCCCCGCGCTGGGCATGAGCAATGGCGCGCGGGCGGGGCTGACGGGCTTCGTCGGCGGCCTGGCGCGGCAAATTGCCAAGCACAATGTGACCATCAACGGCCTGTTGCCCGGGCCCTTCCTGACCGACCGGCTGCGCGGCAACGCCGCCTTCGCCGCCCAGAAATCCGGCCGCGCGGCCGAGGATCACCTGGCCGACCAGGCCCGCGCCAACCCCGCCGGCCGGCTGGGCGATCCCGACGAGTTCGGCCGCGCCTGCGCCTTCCTGTGCAGCGCGCAGGCCGGCTTCATCGTGGGGCAGAACCTCGTGATGGATGGCGGGGCCTTCAACTCCTCGATGGGCTGAGCATGAAAAAGGCCCCCGCCAGGTCGGCGGGGGCCCGTGTTCACCGCAAGCGGCGCGGCGTCAGGCCGGGACGAACATCGGCACCGGTGCGCCGCCGTCGGTCTCCTTGAACTTCACCTTCACCTTCTGCCCGCAGGCCAGCGCATCGAGGTCGCAATCGATGATGTTGGTCAGCATGATCGGCCCCTCGTCCAGCTTGACATAGGCCACGCAGAAGGGCGCCTTGCCGCGCGCGACGGACCAGGAATAGATCTCCCCGGTGCCCTTCGCCTCGACGAACTCGACATTGTTCGACAGGGTGAAGGGCGAGACGTGGCGCGGGTAGTGGAACAGCCGCCCGGTGTCCAGGCACTTGCCCAGGATCAGCTTGCCGGCGCGGCAGCCGTCGAAATAGACCTTGTTGTCCGGGTCCTCATTGGGCGCCACGGGCAGGCGGTCGGTGGCCATGGTTGCCATGGTGGATCACTCCCTCTCCAGAATGACGGTGCCGCAGCCGTGCCGCGTGCCGAGATTGCCGCCCTTGCCGTTGGCGAGAACGAGGTCGGCGTTGGGGACCTGCACCTTGGGGTGCGCCTCGCCGCGCGCCTGGCGGACCGCCTCGATCACCTTGGTCATGCCGCCGCGGTTGGAGGGGTGGTTGTTGCACAACCCGCCGCCATCGGTGTTGAAGGGCAGCTTGCCCACGCCCGAGATCAGCCCGCCGTCCTGCACGAACTTGCCGCCCTGGCCCTTCTCGCAGAAGCCCAGGTCCTCGATCTGCACCAGCACCGAGATGGTGAAGCTGTCGTAGATCGAGGCATATTTGATGTCGGCCGGCTTCACCTTGGCCTTGTCATAGGCCATCGCGCCCGACTTCACCGCGGCCGAATAGGTCAGGTCGATGCCGCCGGCGCTCTGGTGCTTGTAGGCCTCGCCCCAGCCCTTCACACCGACCAGCGGGCGCTTCAGCGACTTCGCGATCTCGGGCTTCGCCACGATCAGCGCGCCGCCGCCGTCCGAGATCACGCAGCAATCCAGCCGGTGCAGCGGATCGGCGATCATGGGCGAGTTCACCACATCCTCGACCGTGACCACCTTGGGCAGCATGGCGTGCGGGTTGTACTGCGCATGGGTCGAGGCTGCGACCTTGATCCAGGCGAGCTGTTCGGACGTCGTGCCGAACTCATGCATGTGCCGGGTCGCGACCATGGCGTGCATGGTGGCGATGGTGCGGCCGTAGGGGAGTTCGAAGGGCTCGTCGGGCACGCCCGAGCCGAAGCTGCGCACCGCCGTGCCGGTCTGCATGCCCTCGGCGCGGGGGCGGCCGGCGAGGGTGATCAGCGCGACGTTGCACTTGCCATGCATGATCGCCTCGACCGCGTGGCCCACATGGATCACGTAGGAGGAGCCGCCGCTCTCGGTGGTGTCGTAGTGGCGCAGGTTGGTCAGGCCCATGTAGTCGGCCATGGACAGGCCACCCATGCCAGGCGCGTCGCCGGCGCAGAAATAGCCGTCGATGTCCGAGGCCGAGAGGCCCGCATCCTGCAGCGCGCCATAGGCGACCTCGGCATGGAGTTGGGCGGTTGATTTGTCTTCGGCCTTGCGCGTCGGGTGCTCGAAGGCACCGACGATATAGGCGGGGTTCTTCATGGGCTTCCGGCCCTCCCTCTGTCGTGTGGCGTCACTGCTTCGCGCTTCCTCCGCGGTCAGCGTGGCGGCAGGGTTGCCGTGGCGGCGCGATCCGTCAACCGCGCCGGTCGATGAAGCGCCAGGGGTTCAGCCCAGGTTCAGCCGCCGCGCCAGGTCGCGGTAGAGATCGATCTGCGCCAGCACATGGGCGCGCGCCTCGGCGCCGCCGGTCACGCGCGGAATGCTTCCCACGGCATGGGTCGCCAGCAGCCAGTCCGGGTCCTGGCCGGTGCGCGCCACCACCCCCTCCCAGAAGCCGCGCAGCGGGTCCGGCAGGCCGGCCGGGGCGGCCAGCGCGTTCCAGCCGGTCAGCGGCGCCAGGTCGGGCAGCCCCGCCTCGGCGGTGGTGGGAACCTCGGGGCGGAAGGCGAGGCGCTCGGTCCCGGCCACCGCCAGCACGCGGATGCTGCCCTCGGTCAGCGCGCGCGACAGTTCGGCCAGGCTGTTGCCGATGAAATCGGCCTCGCCCGCCAGCAGCGCCGCCAGCGCCTCGGCGCCGCCGCGCGTCGGCGTCGCATCGGCCGCGTCGATGCCCAGCCCCGCCACCCCCAGCATGTGCCGCACGCCGATGTCCAGGATGGTGGCGGGCCCGGCGGTGGCGAAGCGCAGGCGCAGGCTGCCCGCGCGCAGCGCTCCCAGCAGGTCCGTGAGCGTGCCCCAGGGGGCGTTGGCGGCCACGCAGATGACGAAGGGATTCTCGTCCAGCAGGCCGAGCCAGGTGAAGTCATCCACGCCATAGGGGGTGCGCGGGTCCATGGCGGGCAGGATGGCCGAGGCGCCGGTGCGGGCCAGCAGCAGGGTGTGGCCGTCGGGCGTGGCCTGGGCCACCGCCTGGGTGCCGAGCGCGCCCGAGGCGCCGGCGCGGTTCTCCACCACGATGGGATG
>SKWC01000035.1 GCA_007129145.1 Rubritepida sp. | reverse complement strand
AGGTATTCGGGGAAGCTCTGCCAGTTCCAGGGCAGGCCCTCGGTCAACACCACCTCGGGCAGATCCTCGACCCCCTCCATCAGCTTCACCAGCATGTCGCGGCTTTCCGGCCGGCATGGCGCGAAGCCCACGCCGCAATTGCCGAGCAGCGCCGTGGTCACGCCATGCAGCGAGGAGGAGAGGATCTCCGAGGTCCAGGTGGCCTGGGCGTCGTAATGGGTGTGGATGTCCACGAAGCCCGGCGTGACCAGCTTGCCGCGGGCGTCGATCTCGGGCGTGCCGCGCGGGGCGGAGAGGCCCGGTCCGACCGCGGCGATGCGGTCACCGGCCAGGGCGACATCGGCCTCGCGCGGTGCGGCGCCGCTGCCATCCACGACCATTCCGCCGCGGATCACGAGTGTGGGATCGGGCATGGACGCACTCCCTTTCTGATTGCGGGCATTCTGCCACGGAAACAGGCAGGCTGTGGACCCCCCGCCCAGGGCGCTGCCTTCAGTCGCCGGCGAGGGCCACGCAGGCGAAGCCGACCCGCGCCTCGGTGGGCACGCCGAACAGCGCGGTGTGGCGCGCGGGCAGGCCGTTCGGGAAGTGCTTCACATATTCGCGGTTGCAGGCGGCGTAGTCGGCGCGGTCGGAGATCAGCATCGTGACCTGCACCACCCGCGCGAGGCTGCTGCCCGCCTCCGCCAGCAGGCCCGCGATGAAGGCGAGGCTGTTGCGGACCTCCTCCTCCGGCGTTGTGCCGCGGTGGATGCCGCGCGCGGGGTCATGCGGGGCGGTGTGGCCCGAGACGAAGACAAGCCCACCCGCCCGCACGGCGCGCGAGAAGGGGCGCGCCTCGCCCTCGGCCGGCGGGTGGAAGAACTCCATCACGCGGCGCGCACCAGCACATGCTTCTTGCGCCCGGCCGAGAGCTTGGCCGCGCCGTCGCGCAGGTCATCGGCGGTGAGCGTGAGGGTGGCATCGCTGACGGGCGCGTCGTTCAGCCGCAGCCCGTTTTGCGCGATCAGCCGCCGCGCCTCGCCCTTGCTGGCGGCAAGGCCCGCCTGCACCGCGAGGTCGAGCAGCGCCGCCGGGAGGGCGGCGGTGATGCTGGGCAGGGTGTCGGCCGCGGCACCCTGCTCGAAGGCCAGGCGCGCGGTCTCGGCCGCCGTCCCGGCCGCGTCGCGGCCATGCAGCAGCGCGGTGGCCTCGGTGGCGAGGATCTTCTTCGCCTCATTGACCTCGGCCCCGGCCAGCGCGCCCAGGCGGCGGACCTCATCCATCGGCAGGTCGGTGAACAGGCCGAGGAACCGGCCCACATCGGCGTCCTCGGCGTTGCGCCAGAACTGCCAGTAGTCATAGGGGCTGAGGCGGTCGGGGTTCAGCCACACCGCGCCGGCCGCCGTCTTGCCCATCTTGGCGCCCGAGGCGGTGGTGATCAGCGGCGCGGTCAGGCCGAAGGCATCGGCCTGGTCCATGCGGCGGATCAGGTCGGCGCCGAGCACGATGTTGCCCCACTGGTCGCTGCCGCCCATCTGCAGCGCGACGCCGTGGCGGCGGCGCAGCTCCAGGAAGTCGTAGCTCTGCAGCAGCATGTAGTTGAACTCGATGAAGCTGAGCGGCTGGTCGCGTTCGAGGCGCAGGCGCACGCTGTCCATGCTGAGCATGCGGTTCACGCTGAAATGCCGCCCCACCTCGCGGAGGAAGGGGATGTAGCGCAGCTCATCCAGCCAGCCGGCGTTGTCGAGCATGATGGCCTGGCCGGGCGCGTCGCCGAAGGTGAGGAAGCTGTCGAAGGTGCGGCGGATGCCCAGCTTGTTCGCCTCGATCTGCGCCTCGGTCAGCAGCTGGCGGGTCTCGTCACGGCCGGAAGGGTCGCCGATCTTGGTGGTGCCGCCGCCCATCAGCACGACGGGGCGGTGCCCGGTGCGGCCCAGCCAGCGCAGCATCATGATCTGCACGAGGTGGCCCACATGCAGGCTGTCGGCGGTGCAGTCGAAGCCGATATAGCCGCTGACCGGCCCGGCGGAGAGGCGCGCGGCCAGCGCTTCCTCGTCGGTGATCTGGTGGATGAAGCCGCGCTCGCGCAGCACATGCAGGAAATCGGCGGAATTCATGCGCTCAGGGGTCCGGTGGCCAGGGAGAGGGGGCCGTAGCACACTCGGCCCATGTTGAGAATCATCGGCCTGATGAGCGGCACCTCACTCGATGGGGTGGACGCCGCCTGGGTGGAGACGGATGGCGCGCGCGTGGGAACGCTCGGCCCCTGCCTGACCCTGTCCTATGAGCCGGCGCTGCGGCGGGATCTGCGCCGCGTGCTGGAGATGGCGCCGACGCTGGCCGCCGATGATCCCTTCCTGGCCGATGTCACGGCGCGGCTGACCGAACGCCATGCGGCGGCGGTGGGGAAGGTGTCGGCGCTGGCGCGGCGCGCCGGGCTGGCGGAGGCGGAACTTCTGGGCTTCCACGGCCAGACCATCCTGCACCGGCCGCTGCGGCCCGGCGATTCGCGCAACGCGCAGGGCTTCACCTGGCAGATCGGGGATGCGGCGCTGCTGGCGCGGTTGACGGGGCTGTCGGTGGCCTTCGATTTCCGCTCGGCCGATGTGGCGGCGGGCGGGCAGGGGGCGCCGCTGGTGCCGATCGCCCATGCCGCCCTCGCGCACGCCTTCCCCAAGCCGCTGGCGGTGCTGAACCTGGGCGGGGTGGGGAATGTGACCTGGCTGGGCGCGGATGGGGCCATGCTCGCCTTCGACACGGGGCCGGCGAATGGCCCGCTGGATGACTGGGCGAAGCGCGCCACCGGGGGGGATTATGACCGCGACGGGCGGCTGGCGCTGGCCGGGCAGCCGGATGGCGCGGTGCTGGGGCGGTTGATGGCGCATCCCTATCTGGCGGCGCCACCGCCCAAATCGCTGGATCGGCTGGAATTCGACGCGGCGCTGCGCGAGGCCGGGGCGGGCGCGCTCTCGGCCGAGGATGGCGCGGCGACGCTGGTCGCCTTCGCCGCGGTGTGCGTGGCCGCGGCGGGGCGGCATTTCCCCGAGCCGCCGATGCAATGGCTGGTGGCCGGCGGCGGGCGGCGCAATCCTGCGATGATGCGCGCCCTGGCCGCCACGCTGTCCGAGCCCGTGCGGCCCGTCGAGGCGGCGGGATGGGATGGCGATGCGCTGGAGGCCCAGTGTTTCGCGGTGCTGGCCGCGCGGGTGGCGCGCGGCCTGCCGATCAGCTTCCCCGAGACGACCGGGGCGCCCGCACCGCTGCGGGGCGGACGCGTGCTGGGCGGGTTGCTTTAGGCTCTCGCTGCCCCCGTCCGGCACCGGGCGCCGCCAGGCGGTTGGCCGCAGCGAGATGCAGCGCGGCCGCCGCCAGCAGGGCGCCGCGCGTGGTCAGATGGGTTGTCATGGTGTTGGCCTTGCGCCGTTCATCAGCAGTTGGTGATGGGTGCGGACAAAAAACAGGGCGGGGACGAAATAATTCCGCCCCGCCCTGTTCCTTCCGTGCGGTCAGCCGACGGTCACGTTGTTCTCGCGGATCACGGCGCGCCAGCGCTCGACCTCACGGCCCACATGCTCGGTCATGAACACCGGATCGATGTTGGTGCCGACCACGCCGAGCTGCGCCAGGCGCTCCTGGATGTCGGGCAGGGCGAGCGTCTCGCGCAGCGCCTCGGCCCAGCGCTCGACCAGCCAGCCTGGCATGCCGGCGGGCATGGCGAGGCCGAACCAGTTCATCGCGGTGGCGGCTTCGAGGCCGAGCTCCGCGAAGGTGGGTACATCCGGCAGGGCGGCGCTGCGCTCGGGGCTGGAGACGGCCAACGCCTTGATGCGCTCGGCCCGGATGTGGCCGATGGCGGCCGACAGCGTGTCGATCATGGTCGGCACGGTGTTGCCCATCACGTCGTTCAGCAGCGGGCCCGAGCCGCGGTAGGGCACGAAGGTGGGGTTGATCCCCGCCGCGCGGTGCATGGCCAGGCCGATGAGGTGCGAGGCCGTGCCGGTGCCGCCGAAGCCCATGGTGAAGTCGGTGCCCTGGGCGCGCGCCATCTGCAGCAGCGTCGCCGCGTCATTGGCCGGGAAGGAGGGGTGCGCGGCCAGCACCATGGGCAGCGCGCCCAGGAAGCCGACATGGGTGAAGTCGGCCTGGGCGTCGTAGGTCACGCTGGGGAACAGCGTGGGGGATGCGCCATGCGGGCCGAAGTTGCTGATCATGACGAGATGCTGGTCGCCGCGCCCCTGCACCAGCAGATTGGCCGCAAGCGTGCCGCCCGCCCCGGCGCGGTTCTCGACCGAGACGGGCTGGCCGAAGCGACGGCCGATGTGCTCGGCCAGCATGCGCGAGAAGATGTCGGCGGTGCCGGCGGGCGGGAAGGGCACGATCCAGCGGATCGGGCGCTCGGGCCAGCCGGCCTGGGCGCGGGCGACGGCCGGGGCGGCCAGGATGCCGCCGGCAGCAAGGCCGAGGCCGCGGCGGGAGATGGAACGGGTCATGGAAGCCTCCTGATTGTGGGGTTGAGACCGGCTTCAGCCCGGCCGGATGTTGTTTTCCTCGATGACCCGCCGCCAGCGCGCCAATTCGCTGCGCACATGCTCGGTCATGAAGGTGGGGTCGATTCTGGTGCCCTCCGCACCCAGCGCGGCCAGGCGCTCGCTCACGGCGGGGATCGCCACCACCTCGCGCAGCGCCTCGGCCCAGCGGTCGCGCAGCCAGTCCGGCGTGCCGGCGGGGATGGCGACGCCGAACCAGTTCATCGCCGTCGCATCGCCCAGGCCGAGTTCGTTGAAGGTGGGCGCCTCGGGCAGGGCAGGGCTTCGCTCGGGGCCGGAGATGGCGAAGGCCTTGATGCGCCCGGCGCGGATGTGGCCGATGCCGGCGCTGAGCGTGTCGATCATGGTGGGCACGGTGTTGCCCATCACGGCGTTGAGCAGATTGCCCGACCCGCCGAAGCCCACGAAGTTGGGGTTGATGCCGGCGGCGCGGTGGAGCGACAGGCCGATCAGGTGCGAGGCCGCGCCCACGCTGCCATAGCCCATGCCCAGATCCTGGCCGCGCTCGCGCGCCACCGCGATGAAGCCGGCCATGTCATCCGCCGGGAATTCGAGGTTCGCCGCCACCACCTGCGGCAGCGCGCCGATGAGGCCGATGTGGACGAAATCGGCCAGCGCGTCATAGGCCACGCTCGGCAGCAGGCTGGGGGAAACCGCGTGCGAGCCGAAGTTGGTGGTGGTGACCATGTGCGTGTCGCCGCGGTTCTGCGCGATGAAGGTCGCGCCGCGGGTGCCGCCGGCCCCGGCGCGGTTCTCGACCACGATCTGCTGGCCGAAGCGTTCACCCAATTGCTCGGCGACGAGGCGCGCCAGGATGTCGGCCGTGCCGGAGGGGTTGTAGGGCACGATCCAGCGGATCGGCCGCTCGGGCCAGCCGGCCTGGGCGCGGGCGATGGAGGGCAGGGCGAGGCCGCCGGCGGCGAGCGCGAGCGCGCGCCGGGCAAAACGATGGGTCATGAATGTATCCTCCCGGAGTTACTGGACCTGCATGCCGGTGGCGCGGACCAGATCGGCCCATTGCTGCCGGTCGCGGGCAACATAGGCCGCGAAATCAGCGGTTGACATCGGCAGCGGCTGCGCGCCCTGGCTGGCCAGGCGCTCGACGAATGCGGGGCGGGCCAGCAGCGTCTGCATGTGGCCGTGCAGGGTGGTCACGACTTCGGCCGGCAGGCCGGCGGGGCCGACCAACCCGTACCAGTTCAGCACGTCATAACCCGGCACGGACTCCGCGACCGGCGCCACGTCGGGCAGCACGGCAAGGCGCTGCGGCGTCGAGACGCCGATCGCACGCACGCGGCCGTCGCGGATGGCGGGCAGGCCGCTGGTGATCGTTTCGGCCATGCCGATGATGCGCCCCGCGATCAGGTCCGGCATGGCCAGCGCCGTGCCGCGATAGGGGATGTGCGCCACATCGAGCCCCGCCATGTGCAGCAGCAGGGCCATGCTCATGTGGGTGGAGGAGCCCACGCCGGCCGAGCCATAGGAGAGTTCGCCCGGGCGGGCGCGCACATAGGCGGCGAATTCCGCGACGTTGCGGATCGGCAGTTCGGGGTTCACCACGATAACGCCCGGCACGCCCGCGAGGTTGGCGATGGGGGTGGTGCCGGTGGCGGGGTCGAAGTTCAGCCGCACGATGTTGGGCACGATGCCATGGGTGGCCTGGCTGGCCAGCAGCAGCGTCAACCCGTCGGGGCGGGCGCGTACGACCGATTCCGTGCCCACCGCGCCACCGGCGCCGGTGCGGTTCTCCACCACGATCTGCTGACCGAGCAGCGGGGACATTTCCTCGGCCAGGATGCGCGCCAGGATGTCGGCGGCGCCGCCGGCGGCGAAGGGGGCGATGATCCGGACCGGGCGATCGGGGACCCAGGCGGCCTGGGCGGAAGCGCTGACGGGAAGGGCAGTTGCCGCCAGGATGGGCAGCAGGGAACGGCGATGCATGAGATGAACCTCGGCTGAAAGTGACCTTGCCGAGTATCAAGCAAATCCCGTGCCGCAACGAGCCCCTAAACGCCGCTGTTCGGCGCGTCGCGGATATGGCGCCCCAGGTGGCAGGGCCGCGCCGCGAGGCCCGAGCAGAAGGCCGCCACGACGGGTTCCAGCGCGTCGATTATCGTCTTCTGCGCCGCGGCCGCCGCCTGCAGACGCTCCCGCGCGGCCTCGGCGTGGACCAGCTGGTTCATCGTGCCGTTGCGCGGCATCCAATGCGGCACCGCGAGATCGAGGAAGAGGGTGTCTGCCTTCATCCGCGGGGCGGTCGCGCCGATGTCTGCACCTGCGCCAGGCCGGCCGCCCGCGCGATGGGATCAGACCTCGGGCGCAAGGGTCATGGGGGTGAGCCGCCAGGCGCCTTCGGCGGGCTCCACCTGCATGGGCAGGGCGTTGGGCGTGCGGACATTGGCGTGCAGCCCGGCCTCATAGCGGAAGGCCCGCCACAGCGCCCCATGGGCCACCACCAGCACGGGGCCGGGCAGGGCGGTGGCGCGGTTGATGGCGCGCACCGTGCGCGCGCGCAGCGTGGCGAAGGGCTCGGCGCCGTCTGGGGTGAAGTCGCCGGCGATCCAGCCGTCGTACCAATCGCCCATCGGCTGGCCTTCCTGAACGCCGAAATTCACCTCCATGAGCTCGGGGTCGAAGGCGACGGGCAGGCGCAGCACATGCGCCACGGCCTCGGCGGTGACGCGCGCGCGCTCAAGCGGGGAGGCGACGATGGTGGCGATGGGCACGGTGGCCAGGGTGCGCGCCGCGCGCTCGGCCTGGGCGAGGCCGACATGGTTCAGCGGCGTGTCGGTCTGGCCCTGGCTGAGACCCTGGGCGTTCCAATCCGTCTCGCCATGGCGCAGGAACATGAAGGGGATGGGGTTCAGGCGCATCGGCGGGCGGTCTCCGGGGTTCAGCAGAACAGCGAGGAGACCGAGCTTTCCTCGCTGATGCGCCGCATCGCCTCGGCCAGCAGCGGCGCGATGGGAAGCTGGCGGATGTTGGCGGATTGCTGCACCGCCTCGGTGGCGGTGATGCTGTCGGTGACGGTCAGGCTCTCGATGGGGGCCGCGCCCACGCGCGCCACCGCGCCGCCCGAGAACACGCCATGCGTGACATAGACCGAGACGCTGCGCGCGCCGTTCTTCATCAGCGCCTCGGCGGCGTTGCAGTGGGTGCCGCCGGAGTCGATGATGTCGTCCACCACGATGCAGTCGCGGCCCTCGACCTCGCCGATCACGTTCATCACCTCGGACACGCCGGCCTGCGGGCGGCGCTTGTCGATGATGGCGAGGTCGGTGTTGAGGCGCTGGGCGATGGCGCGGGCGCGCACCACGCCGCCGACATCGGGGCTGACCACCATGATCTCGCGCCCCTTGAAGCGCGTCT
>SKWC01000354.1 GCA_007129145.1 Rubritepida sp. | reverse complement strand
CGCCGCCCAATATCCGCATCCTCGCTCGTTCGGAGGGGCACCAGGCGCATTTCGTCGCCGTGCCCGAGGAATTGCTGACCCACACCAAGACGGTGACGGGAGAGCCGCCGGCGCAACTCGTGCGCGCGGAGATGACCTGGTTCGAGACCCCGAATGGCGGGGCGGTGTTCTCCACCGGCTCCATCACCTTCTGCGGCAGCCTGCCGCACCGCGACTTCGCCAACCCGGTGTCGCGCATCCTGCGCAATGTGGTGACGCGCCTTGCCGCCACGCCGCGCGGCGCGCGCCCCTGAAGCCACCCCCGACCATGCCCAGCCACCAAAAGGGAGAGCATCCACCCATGTCCAGGACCACCCCGTTCCGCCCAGTGCTGACCCGCCGCGCCCTGCTGCCGCTCGCGGCGGGCGCTGCCCTGGCCCCCGCCGCCGCCTGGGCCTTCCCCGACCGGCAGATGACCATGATCACCGGCTATGCCCCGGGCGGTTCGACCGACCTCGCCGCCCGGCTGCTGGCGGAGGAGATGCCGCGCCACATGGGCGTCGGCGGGCGCATGGTGGTCGAGAACCGCCCCGGGGCCGCCGGCACCGTCGCCTCCGAGTGGCTGACGCGCCAGCCCGCCGACGGGCACACGCTGATGCTGACCGAGACCGGCGCGGCGCTGGCCGCCCCGGTGGTGCGGGTGGGCGGCACGCCCTACCACCCGATCAACGATTTCACCCATCTGGGCTTCATCAGCCGTCCGCCCGCGGTGCTGGTGGTGACGCCCTCCCTGGCGGCCGACAATCCCGCCGAGACCCTGGCCCGGCTGCGCGCCCATGCGCCGGGCGTGCTGACCTATGCGAGCTCCGGCGTCGGCGGGATGATCCACATCTGGGGCGAGATGGTCTCGCGCGCGCTGGGTGTGCAGGCGGTGCATGTGCCCTACCGCAGCGGCGCGCAGATGACGCAATCCATCATGACGGGTGAGACGCAGTTCGGCGTCGCCGCCATGGCCTCGGCCGTGCCGCTGCTGCGCCAGGGCAGCATCCGCGCCGTGGGGTTGATCGGCAATGCGCGCTTCGCGCCCATGCCGGAGGTGCCCACCCTGGGCGAGCTGGGCATGGATGGCTTCGACACCGGCAGCCTGTTCATGCTGGTCGGCCCGGCCGGCATTCCCGATGCGGTCGCGGAGGTCATCAACCGCGCGCTGCAGGCCGCCCTGGCCGATGCCACCGTGGCCGAGCGCATGCTGAACGCCGGCCTGCCCCCCGCGCCGCCGCCCAACGGCCTCTCGGATGCGCGCGCCCTCATGGTCGACCAATACGGACGGCTGCAGGCGGTGGTGGCCGAGACGGGCATCCGCATCGAAAACTGATGCGCCACGGCGCAGGGGAGATGGGACATGGCCTCGCACCAGGATGAACTCACCGCGCTGCGCGCCATCGAGGCGGTGCTGGAGCGCTATCTGCGCGCCCTGCACGAGAGCGACGCCGACACCTTGGGCGTGATCTTCCACCCCTGCGCCTGCCTGCACAGCGTCCCCGAGGGCGCGGTGCAGGTGCAGACCCGCGACGCCTGGATCGAGAAGGTGCGGCACCGGCCCTCGCCGCTCAGCCAGGGCCATCCGCGCGACGACCGCGTGATCGCCATCCAGGTCATGGGCGGCGACATGGCCTCGGCCACGGTGCATGCCCGCCTGCCGCCGCGCGACCTGGTGGACCAGCTTCTGCTGCTGCACACCGAGGCGGGCTGGCGCATCGTGGCGAAGTGCTTCCGCACGGATGTTCCTGCACCTCGCGACGGGCAGCACGAAGCTTGAAGCCGGCCTTGATCGCGACCCGGCCACCCCGCGCGGGCGAGCATACCGGGCGAAGTGGCTCAGCGTGATGTCCCCGCCACCGCACGGCAGGGGCCACAGGTTCTATCCCCGTCGCACCCGCCATCCGCGCCAGCAGCCCTAACCCACGCCCACCCGCGCCTCGACCGAGGCAGACCGCCCCGCCTCATCCGTCCATGTGAAGCGGAACAGGCTGTCCTGCTCCACCTGGGCGTGGAACACATGGAACGGGTTGGGCGAGGCGCCGTTGCGGAACGCCACCTCGACCAGCGGCGCGCCGTTCATCGTGACCACCAGGCTCTCCAGCATGTCGCGGGCCGGCGCCGGGCCGCCGCCGGTGCGGATGCCGGTCTCCATCGGGTGGTCGATCAGCGCGCGCAACTCGATCACCTCGCCGGGGCGGGCGCGCCGCTGCACGCGCAGCCGGGGGCGGGAGGGAAGTTCGCTCATGCCAGGCAGCCTCCGCTGGTGACGCCGATCTCCACGGCCGCGCTCAGCACGCGGCCATCGGCGTGCTCGGCCAGTGCCAGCACGCGCTGGCCCTGGGCGAGGCGGATGCGCGTCTGCACCTCGGCGCGGCCCACCCCGGGATGCAGCCGGATGCTGGTGATGCCCGGCGTCGGGTTGGCGGTGGCGAACAGGTGGATGGCGAGGATGCGGTCGTCGCCAGCCATCGCGCTTTCCACGCTGATGGTGACGGGCACCTGCGCACCATTCTCCGCCACCCGCGGGGCGGTGAAGGCGATGCCCCCCTCCTGCGGCGCGCGGTCGCCGATGGCCTGCCGGATCGCCGCCTGCAGCGCGTCATCCGCGGCCAGCGCGGAGGCCGGCAGGGCAAGGCAGGTCAGCAGGAACAGCCGCCGTCGCACCCTCATCCGAACATCTCCCCGGTGATGCTGTCATACCAGGCGTCGGCATACAGCGCCTCGAGCCGGCGCTGCTCGGGCAGGTCGCCGCGCGGCGACACGCCGCCCGAGCCCGACACCTCCGCGATGCCATCGGGGCCGGCGCGGAACACGCCGACCACCGAGATCCCGTATTCGGGGCCCACATGGGAATAGCAGGTGTTGAAGTAAACCGGCTCGGGCGGGGCCTCACCCCGCAGCAGCGCCGCCGCGGCGGCCACCGCCTGCTTCGCCGTGCTGTTCGCCACATAGCCGGACTTCGGCATGGGCGTGCCGGCATTGGCATCGCCCACCACATGCACGCCCGGCGCGTTGCGCGCCTCGAAGGTCACGGGGTCCACCGGCACCCAGCCGCCCTCATTGGCGAAGGGCTGGGCGATGTCGGCGGCGCGCTGCGGCGGGATGACATTGCCGACCGCGACGCGGTGGCGCGTGCCGAACTCCGTCTCGAACTCCATGGCGGCGGGGTCCACGCGCGTCACCTTGCCATCCCGGCTGGCCGGCACCCATTCGATCATGTCGCCATACAGGGCGCGCCAGCCATCCTGGAAAAGCGCCTGCTTCGAGAAGCCCTCCTTCGCGTCCAGCGCCAGGATCTTGGAGCGCGGCTTATGCGCGCGCAGGTATTCCGCGATCATGCTGATCCGCTCATAGGGGCCGGGCGGGCAGCGGAAGGGGTTGCCGGGAATGGCGAGGCCAACCACCCCGCCATCGGGCATCTCCTCCAGCATGCGACGCAGCGTGCGGGTCTGGCTGCCGTCGCCGGGCACCCAGCCATGCGGCATCCGCTGGGCCGCGGCCTCGTCATAGCCCTCGATGGCGCCCCAGCGCAGCGCGATGCCGGGCGAGAGGATGGCGCGGTCGAAGCCCAGGACCTCGCCGCCCGCGAGGCGGATGCGCCGCGCCGTGGGGTCAACCTCGGCGGCGCGGTCATGCACCACCCGCACGCCGCGGGCGCGCAGCCCGTCATAGGAATGGGTGATGCTGTCCAGCCCCCGCCGCCCGGCCAGCACGAGGTTGCCATAGGGGCAGGTCACGAAGCTGCGCTGCGGCTCGACCAGCGTCACATCCAGTTCCGGATGGGCGCGGCGGGCGAAGCTGGCGGCCGAGGCGCCGCCGAAGCCGCCGCCCACGATGACGAGGCGTGCGGTGGCCTGGGCGCGGCCGATGGAGGGCGCGGCAAGCCCGGCGGCGAGGCCGGCGAGGATGGCGCGGCGCGAGGGGTGAAGCGACATGCGGCGTCTCCTGCTCAGCGGGGCTGGGCCGCGAACCAGGCCGCGATGGCCTCGATCTCGGCGTCGGTGTAGCCGCGGGCGATGCGGTTCATGATGGTCGCGGGGCGCTCATTGGCGGCGAAGGCGCGCATGGCGGCGATGATCTCGCCACGGTCCCGCCCGGCCAGCGCCGCGACGGGCCCCTGCCCCTGCCCGGCCGACCCATGGCAGCCCAGGCAGCCCTGGCCGGCCAGGGGCGCGGGCGTTTGCGCGGCCGCCTGCAGCACGAAGGCCGGTGCGAGAAACAGGGCATATCCAAGGGATCGGAGCATAATTTTTCTTCCGAAAGGCAGTGTCCTGGGGCGGAGATGCGCCTCCATCGCCCCTGTCCGCAAGGGTTCGGACCAATAAAAGTCCCGCTTTTCCCATGGCGGACCGGCATCCGAACGGATTGTCGCAGGATCCCGAAAGAGGGAAAAAATATTCTCCCTAGCCGGACCGGCCGAGCCCGAACACCGGCCGCAGCAGCAGCCCAACCCAGTTCCCCAGCAGCCCGGGGATGATCCAGGCCCAGCCATGCAGGCTGCCCGAGGCGATGCCCGAGACATAGGCCGAGATGTTGCAGCCCGAGGCCAGCACCGCCCCCACCCCCAGCAGCAGCCCGCCCAGCACCGATCCCGCCGCCTCGCCCGGGCGGATGCGCAGGCTGGGCGCGAAACGCCCCGCCAGCACGGCGGCCAACAGCGCCCCGCCCATCAGGCCGAGGTTCATCGCCGTGGTGCGGTCCGCCAGCAGCGGGCGGAACAGCGCATCCACCCGCGTCGGGTCCTCCCAGAAGGGCCAGAAGGCCGGGTCTTCCCAGCCCAGCGCATCCACCACCGCCGAGCCCCACAACGGGAAGGGCGCGGTGATGGCCCAGGGCCGGCCCAGCGCCCAGAGCGTGGCCAGCGAGAACAGCGCGAGCCCCAGCACCCCCCAGGCCAGCGGCCAGGGCCCGCGCAGCAGCCCCCCGCCGGTGAAGCGCAGCGGCGCGACGCTGCCATGCCGGCGCCGCTCCAGACGCTCCGAGACGGCGAAGACCAGGGCGAAGACCCCCATGCTGAGCGCCAGCGCGGGCCACAGCCCCACCAGTTCGGGCAGCGACCAGGCGGGCAGCGCGGGCCAGTCCAGCCACCACTCGCCGCCCCATGCGGCCAGCGTGGCGCCCGCGACGAAGCTCAGCAGCGTCAGCAGCATCCGCCCATCGCCGCCGCCCGCCGTGTAGAGCGTGCCCGAGGCGCAGCCGCCGCCGATCTGCATTCCGACCCCGAAGACGAAGGCGCCCACCAGCGTGGCCACCCCGGCGGGGAACACCAGGCCGCGCACCGGCTGGCCGAACATCTCGCCGGCCGCGATCAGCGGCAGGAAGGCCGCGGTCAGCAGCGCCAGCAGCAGCATCTGCGCGCGCAGGGAATCGCCGCGCCCCTCTGCCAGCAGGCGCCGGAAGCCACCGGCGAAGCCGAAGGCCGCGTGATACAAGGTCAGCCCGAAGCCGATGCCGATCAGCCAGGACAGGCCCTGGGTGGCGTCCACCAGCAGCGCGAAGGCGATGCCGGCGCCGGCCAGCAGCAGGATGACGGCGGCACTCATGGGATGGGCAGCGCGCGCGCCGCCTTCACCTGCTCCATGGCGAAGCGCGAGGAGACGTTCTTCAGCGGTGCGGCGGCGATCAGGCGGCGGTAGAAGCGGTCATAGGCCGCCATGTCGCTCACCACCACGCGCAGCAGGTAGTCCACGTCGCCGGCCATGCGCCAGACCTCCATCACCTCGGGCATGGCCTCCATGGCGGCGGCGAAGCGCTGCATCCAGGCCTCGGAGTGGTCCGCCGTCTCGATCGCCACGAAGGCGGTCAGCGGCAGCCCGACCGCGGCCGGGTCCACCAGGGTGACGCGGCCGCGGATGACGCCGGCCTCCTCCATGCGGCGGATGCGCTTCCAGCAGGGGCTGGGGGTCAGGTGCACCGCCGCCGCGATCTGCGCGAGCGAGAGGCTGGCATCGGCCTGGATCAGCGCGAGGATCGCGCGGTCCGTGGCGTCGAGGTCGCTGCGCGGCGTCATGGCCGCCTTCTCGCGGCTTTGCGCGCGCGGATCAATGCCGCGCGCCTTGACCCGGGGCGGTCCGCCGCGGAGGCTCGGCCGCGAAGCATGAGGGGAGGCAGGGCATGTTCGACTTCCAGGGCAGGCGCGTGATCATCTGCGGCGGCTCGCGCGGGATCGGCCGAGGCGTGGCGCTGGGCTTCGCGCGCGCGGGTGCCGCCGTGTCCATCTGCGCGCGCAACCCGGGCCCGCTGGAGGAAACCCGCGCCGAACTGGGGCCGCAGGGCCATGCCGCAGTGTGCGACCTGGCCGATGCGGGGCAGATCGCGG
This sequence comes from Rubritepida sp., assembly GCA_007129145.1. Lineage (GTDB taxonomy): Bacteria > Pseudomonadota > Alphaproteobacteria > Acetobacterales > Acetobacteraceae > Roseococcus. The sequence continues at coordinate 1,600 of SKWC01000354.1, read as the reverse complement.
GCTACATCGCCGCCGCCGAGGCCGCGCTGGGCGGGGTGGATGTGCTGGTCAACAACGCCTCCGGCTTCGGCATGGCCGACACCGAGGAAGGCTGGGAGGCGGCGCTGAACGTCGATGTGCTGGCCACGACGCGCGCCAGCCGCGCCGCCCTGCCCGCGCTGAAGGCGTCGCGCGGCTGCATCGTCAACCTCTCCTCGATCTCCGGCTACCGCCCCTCGGTGCGCGGCCCCGCCTATGCGGCGGTGAAGGCGCTGCTGATCAACTACACCCAGAGCCAGGCGGCCGCCCTGGCGCGCGACGGGGTGCGGGTGAATGGCGTGGCACCCGGCTCCATCGAATTCCCCGGCGGCGCGTGGGAGCGCCGGCGCGAGACCGATCCGGAACTGTTCCGCCGCACCCTCGCCTCCATCCCCTTCGGCCGGATGGGCACGCCGGAGGAGGTGGCGAATGTCGTGCTGTTCCTGGCCTCGCCGCTGGCGGGCTGGGTCACCGGCCATACGGTGGTGGTGGATGGGGGACAGCTTCTGGGCTGAGCGGGGCGATCAGCGCCTCGCCCTCGTTGCGCACCGCGCTGACGGCGCGGCCGACCTCATGCCAGGCCAGCGCCGCCATGGGCAGGCCCGGCAGCGCCTCCACCGGCGCGCCATCGAGCCAGGCATCCACCGCGTCGGGCGGCAGCATCAGCGGCATGCGGTCATGCACCGCATCGAGGGGCGGGCGCACCGCCTCGGTCAGCACCGTGCAGGTCAGCCCCGCGAAGTCGGGCAGGCGCACCGCGGTCCACAGTCCGGCCATCAGCAGGGCGGGCGCGTTGGAGGCGGGGTGGATGTAGTGCGGGTGCTTGCCGTCGGGCCTGACCTGCCATTCGTAATAGCCGCTGACCGGCACCACGCAGCGCCGGCGACGGTAGGCGTCGCGGAAGGCGGGGCGGTTGGCCACATCCTCGGCGCGGGCGTTGATGGTGCTGGCCCGCCAGTCGCGCAGCCCGCCGCGGTGCCATTCGGGGATCAGGCCCCAGCGCGCCACATCGCCTAGGCGCCGGCCATCGAGGCGGCGGATGATGGGCAGATCCGTGGTGGGCGGGATGTTGTAGCGGCGCGGCAGCGGCGCCTCGGGCACGGCGTCCAGCTCCAGCCATTCGCGCAGGCCCGGCCAGTCCAGCCCCGCCAGCACCACGCGCCCGCACATGCCGCGCCCCGCGCCTTCCCGCTCAGCCCAGCAGCTTGCGGTACTGCACGAAGCCCGGGCGCGTGGCGATCCGGTCATAGAGCAGCATCGCCTCGCGGTTCGTCTCATGCGTCAGCCAATGGACGCGCGAGCAGCCGCGGGCGGTGGCGTCTGCATAGACATGCTCGATCAGCGCCCGCCCGGCACCCAGGCCGCGCGCCTCGGGCGCGACGAACAGGTCCTGCAGGTAGCAGTAGTCGCCCTCGGTCCAGGTGGAGCGGTGGATGATCCAATGCACCAGCCCGACCGGCCGCCCCGCCGCGCCGATGGCGAGCGCGCAGCGCATCGGCTCGGCCGGGTCGAGCAGGCGGGTCCAGGTGATGCGGGAGACGGCCTCGGGGATCGTGACCTGGTAGAAGGCCTGGTAGCCCTG
>SKWC01000061.1 GCA_007129145.1 Rubritepida sp. | reverse complement strand
GGGGCGTCGCGAGGCGCAGGAAAGGGCAGAAGCACGATTCACGCCTTGATTGTGGTTGCATGGGCGGCAGCATGCACAAATGCGCGGCGAAATCCGTCTGGCGGGCGCCCATCGGCCCGGCGACACCCCTGGGCCGCGCGGCCCGTCCGGTTGAGATAGCCTCCCCAGGAGGATCCCGCCCCATGCAGATCGGCGTCTTCATTCCCATCAACAACAACGGCTGGCTGCTGTCCGAGACGGCGCCGCAATACATGCCCTCCTTCGAGCTCAACCGCACCGTCACCCTGGCGGCGGAGAAGCACGGCCTCGACTTCGTGCTGTCCATGATCAAGCTGCACGGCTTCGGCGGGAAGACGGAGTTCTGGGACCACGGGCTGGAGAGCTTCACCCTGATGGCGGGCCTCGCGGCCGTCACCACGCGCATCAAGCTGTTCGCATCGGTGGCCACGCTCACCATCCCGCCGGCCATCGCCGCGCGCATGAGCACCACCATCGACAACATCTCGGGCGGGCGCTTCGGGCTGAACCTGGTCACCGGCTGGCAGAAGGCCGAATACAGCCAGATGGGGCTGTGGCCGGGCGAGAGCCACTTCCACCGCCGCTACGAGATGCTGGACGAATACGCCACCATCCTGCGCGACCTGTGGGACAGGGGCGAGAGCGACCTGAGGGGCGCGTTCTTCACCATGGACCGCTGCAAGCTCTCGCCGCGGCCCTCCGCGCCGGTGAAGCTGATCTGCGCGGGGCAGAGCACCGAGGGCATGCGCTTCACCGCGAAGCACGCCGACTACAGCTTCTGCCTGGGCAAGGGCATCAACGCACCCACCGCCTTCGCCCCCGTCGCCGCGCGCATGCAGGAATTCGCCGCCGAGGCGGGCCGCAAGGTCGAGACCTTCGTGCTGTCCATGGTCATCGCCGACGAGACGGACGAGGCCGCCTGGGCCCGCTGGGAGCACATCAAATCGGGCGCCGACCAGGAGGCGATCGGCTGGATGCAAGGCCAGGCCGCGGCCGACACGCGCCCCAATGCCGACACCAATGTCCGCCAGCTGGCGGACGCGACCAGCGCGGTGAACATCAACATGAGCACCTTCATCGGCAGCTACGCGAGCGTGGCGCGCATGCTGGACGAGGTCGCCGCCGTCCCCGGCACGGGCGGGGTGCTGCTGACCTTCGACGACTTCGTGAAGGGCGTCGAGGATTTCGGCACGCGCATCCAGCCGCTGATGCGTTGCCGCCAGCACATCGCGCAGGCGGCCGCCTGATGGCCGCCGGCTACGCCCCCGCCGCCCCCGCGCGCGCCGCCGTCACCCTGCCCGCGCGGCCCGAGCCGCTGCGCCTGGATCTCGCGGAAACCGCGCTGGTCATCGTGGACATGCAGAACGCCTATGCCTCCCCGGGCGGGTATCTCGACCTCGCGGGCTTCGACATCGCGGGTGCGGCCTCCTGCATCGCGCGCATCGCGGTGGCCGCGGATGCTGCACGCGAGGCGGGCATCCCGGTGCTGTATTTCCAGAACGGCTGGGACGCCGGCTATGTCGAGGCCGGCGGCCCCGGCTCGCCCAACTGGCACAAGTCCAACGCGCTCAAGACAATGCGCAAGAGGCCCGAACTGGAAGGCAAGCTGCTGGCAAAGGGCGGCTGGGATTACGCGCTGGTCGAGGCGCTGGCGCCGCAGCCCGGCGACATCGTGGTGCCCAAGACGCGCTATTCCGGCTTCTTCAACACCAACATGGACAGCCTGCTGCGCGCGCGGGGGATCCGCAACCTGGTGTTCACCGGGATCGCGACCAACGTCTGCGTCGAATCCTCGCTGCGCGACGCCTTCCACCTCGAATATTTCGGCGTGGTGCTGGAGGACGCGACCCATGCCGCGGGGCCGGATTTCGCGCAGAAGGCCGCGCTCTACAACATCGAGACCTTCTTCGGCTGGGTCTCCACCACCGCCGATTTCTGCGGCGCCATCCGCCAGCAACAGGAGTAGCCCCGATGCCCTTCACCCCCCTGGTGCCGCCCGGCGCAGGCAAGCCCCTCGCGCCCTATTCGCCCGGCGTGACGGCCGATGGCGTGGTCTATGTCTCGGGGACGCTGTGCCTCGATGCCAAGAATGACGCGCTCTATCCGGATGACGCGGCGGCCCAGACGCGCCACATCCTGGAGGCGATCAAGGCGGTGATCGAGACCGCCGGCGGCAGCATGGCCGATGTGGTGTTCAACCACATCTTCCTGACCGACTGGAAGCACTACGCGCCGATGAACGCCGTCTATGCCGAATACTTCCCGGGCGAGAAGCCGGCGCGCTACTGCATCCAATGCGGCCTGGTGAAGCCGGGCGCGGTGGTGGAGATCGCCAGCATCGCGCATCTGCCCCGGTGAACTTCCGCATCACCGGGCCGGAGGGCGCGCCCGTCGTCGTGCTCTCGGCGGGGCTGGGGGGTGCGGCCGCCTTCTGGGCGCCGCAGGCCGCGGCGCTGGAGGCGCGCTTCCGGGTCCTGCACTACGACCACCGCGGGACGGGGGCGAATCCCGGCGAACTGCCCGAGCCCTACGCCATCGCGGACATGGCGCGCGACGTGATCGGCATCCTGGACGCCGCCGGCATCGCGCGCGCGCATCTGCTGGGCCATGCGCTGGGCGGGCTGGTGGGGCTCGAACTCGCGCGGATGGCGCCGGAGCGGTTGGGCGCGCTGGTGCTGGTCAATGCCTGGGCGAAGGCGGACCCGCACACGCTGCGCTGCTTCGAGGTGCGGCTTGGCATCCTCGCGGCACAGGGCCCGGCCGCCTATGTCGCGGCCCAGCCGCTGTTCCTGCACAGCGCGCCCCACGCCAGCGCGAATCACGCGCGCATCCTGGCCGAAATCGCCCATGGCACGGCGCATTTCCAGGGCGAGGCCAATCTGCGCCGGCGAATCGGCGCGCTTTCGGCCTTCGACGCCACGGCCGATCTGCCGCGCATCGCAACCCCCACGCTGGTGGCGGCGGCGAAGGACGACCTGCTGGTGCCCTGGACCGCCTCGGCCGCGCTGGCCGCCGCCTTGCCCCATGCCCGGCTGTGGCTGACCGACCACGGCGCGCACGCCTTCACCGTCGAGCAACCCGAAGCCTTCAATGCGGTGCTGTTGCAGTTCCTGGAATCGGTGTAGCTGCGCTCTGGCCCGCACGGAACATTCGTGATAACGCCCCTGAATCCCGGATTGGATCGGGGCCGGAACCCGCGGATGGCTGCGCGGGCAGGGCGCCAGCAGGAGAGATGCGTGATGAGTGAGACCGCCGAGAAGGTGAAGAAGATCGTGGTCGAGCACCTCGGTGTGGAAGAGGCCAAGGTGACGCCCGAGGCGTCCTTCATCGATGATCTGGGCGCCGACAGCCTGGACACCGTCGAGCTGGTGATGGCCTTCGAGGAAGCCTTCGGCGTGGAGATCCCCGACGACGCCGCCGAGAAGATCCAGACGGTGCAGGACGCGATCGACTTCATCGAAAAGCAGGCCGCGGCCTGACGCCACGCCGCGAGGATTTCCAGGGTGTTCGCGCCAGGCTTCGCGCCGCGCCGCGTCGTCGTCTCCGGCATGGGGATCGTCAGCCCGCTCGGCCTCGGGGTCGAGCGGGTGTGGCGCCGCCTGACGGCCGGCGATAGCGGCATCTCCGCCATCCAGGCCTTCGATGTGAAGGATCTCCCGGCCAAGATCGCCGGCCAGGTGCCCCACGGCAGCCGCGCCGAGGGCGGCCTCGACCTGTCCGAATGGATTCCGGTCAAGGAACAGAAGAAGATGGGGCGCTTCATCCAGCTTGCCTGGGTGGCTGCGGCCGAGGCCATCGAGGACAGCGGCTGGGCCCCCGAGGATGAGGCCGGGCGCTGCGCCACCGGCGTTATGATCGGCTCTGGCATCGGCGGGCTCGAGGTCATCCAGGAAGCAGGCCTCTTGGTCGCCAATGGCCGCTCCCGGCGCCTGTCGCCCTTCTTCATCCCCTCCGCCCTGGTCAACCTCGCCTCGGGCCAGGTTTCCATCCGCTACGGCTTCAAGGGTCCCAACCATTCTGCGGTGACGGCCTGCGCCACCGGCGTGCACGCGATCGGAGACGCCGCGCGCCTGATCGCGTTGGGCGATGCCGATGTGATGGTGGCCGGCGGCGCCGAGGCGGCGATCTGCGAACTGGGCATCGGCGGCTTCTGCGCCGCTCGCGCCCTGTCAACCGGCTTCAACGACAGCCCGACCGCCGCCTCGCGCCCCTGGGACAAGGACCGCGACGGCTTTGTGATGGGTGAGGGCGCCGGCGTCATCGTGCTCGAGGAGTATGAGCACGCGAAGCGCCGTGGAGCCAAGATCTACGCCGAGGTCATCGGCTACGGCATGAGCGGCGACGCGCACCACATCACCTCGCCTTCCGAGGATGGCGAGGGCGGTTACCGCGCCATGCAGGCCGCGCTGCGCACGGCCGGCATCGGTCCGGCGGATGTGCAGTATGTGAACGCGCATGGGACCTCCACGCCGCTCGGCGACGACATCGAGCTTTCGGCGGTGGAGCGGCTGTGGGGTGACGCGGCCTCGGGCCTTGCCATGTCGTCCACGAAGTCGGCCACGGGGCATCTGTTGGGCGCGGCCGGCGCGGTGGAGGCGATCTTCTCCATCCTCGCCATCCGCGACCAGGTGGCGCCGCCCACGCTGAACCTCGAGGAACCCTCACGCGCCAGTCCGGTGGACCGCGTGGCCAAGGAAGCGCAGCCGCGCCCCATCCGTGTGGCGCTGTCCAACAGCTTCGGCTTCGGCGGCACCAACGCCTCCGTGGTGTTCCGCGCCGCCCCGTGAGGGTGGGGCAGGGCCCGATGCGAGGCGCCGTGCGTATTCTGTCCTGGCTGGTGGCGGTGCTGGCGGTTGCCGGCGTCGCCGCGGGCTTCGCGGCCTGGCGCGCCGCCACCGCCCCCGGCCCCCTGGCCGAGGAGCGCGCGCTGGTCATCCCGCGCGGCGGAACGGCGGCCATAGCCGCCCATCTGGAATCCGAGGGCGTTGTGGCCGATGCGCGGCTGTTCACCGCCGCGGCCGTGCTCACCCGTGCCGAGGGCCCGCTGCGCGCGGCGGAATTCGCCTTCCCCGCCGGCGCCTCCATGCTGCAGGTGCTGGAGGTGCTGCGCAGGGCGCGGCCCGTGCAGCACCGCCTCACCATCCCCGAGGGGCTGACCGCGGGGCAGATCGAGGCGCTGCTGGCCGCCACGGACACGCTGGCCGGCGACGTGCCGCGCTTCGAGGAAGGCAGCCTTCTGCCCGAGACCTACGCCTTCACCCGGGGCGACAGCCGCGCCGCCATCGTGCGCCGCGCCGCCGCCGCCATGGAGGAGGCTCTGGCCGAGATCTGGGCCGCACGCGCGCCCGGCCTTCCCTTCGACACCCCGCGCGAGGCGGTGATCCTCGCCTCCATCATCGAGCGGGAGACGGGCGTGGCCGATGAGCGCGACCTGGTGGCGGGGGTCTTCGTGAACCGGCTGCGCCGCGGGATGATGCTGCAATCCGACCCGACCACGGCCTATCGCGCCGACAGCCGCATGCCGCTGGACCGGCCGCTCACGCGCGCCGATCTGGCCGAGGAGCACCCCTACAACACCTATCGGATCCGTGGGCTTCCGCCGGGCCCCATCGCCGCGCCCGGCCGCGCATCGCTGCGCGCCGCCGTGCGGCCCGCCGAGACGGAATACATCTTCTTCGTGGCTGACGGCACCGGCGGCCACGCCTTCGCTCGCACCCTGGCCGACCACAACCGCAACGTCGCCCGCTGGCGCGCCCTCAATCGCTGAGGGCGGCGCCCGGCCCACACGTCAGGGGGCGGGTTCCTCGGCCGGTGCCGAGCGGCGGCGCGGCTGGGGCACGGCGGTGGTTTCGTTCGCCAGATCGGCCTCCAGGGGATGCATCTGGCCATTGCCATTGCCATTCCCCGCCGCGGCCTCGGGCGTCTCCGGCTCCTCCGGGGGGCCGTCCTCGGCATGGGGTTCGCGCGAGCGGCGTTCCCCGGGCGGATTCTGCGGCTGCTGCGCGGCCGTCATGGCGCCCAGGATGCGGAAGTAATGCTCCGCATGCTGGAAGTAGCCTTCGGCGGCCACGCGGTCGCCGGCGCCGCTCGCGTCGCGGCCGAGCTGGAGGTATTTCTCGAACAATTGCTGCGCCGTGCCACGCAGCCGGACGTCGGGTCCGCTGGAATCGAACACGTGGTTGCGATTCAGGGGCTGACCGCCGCCGCCGCCGCCGCCCCCGCCGGACTGGCGGAACTGTCCGCCGCCACTGCCGCCGTAGCGACCGCCACGGCGTATGCGCTTCATGTTCATCCGTGACTGTGCTTTTGCTGTTGGTGAAGGCGGGCCCGTCATCCGTGGCCAAGCCTTTCGCTGCACCCCGCCGCGACCTCATGGGGCGCGGCGCTGCCCGCTGGCCTTTCGGCCATTGGAGCAATCACAATCTAACCACTGGCGCGCGTATCGCCAATGGGCTTCTGCCCGGAATCCAGAAGTATTGCCCGCGAAATGCCCGAAAGATCGGCGTGCAGCCCTGCGACGTGCAGCCCTTGCGCCATTGCCAGGGCCGAAACCGCCGCATCCTGCCCCTGGCCGAGCTCCAGCAGCGCGAATCCGCCAGGCGCCAGGAGCCGCGGCAGGGCGGCGCAGATTCGCCGATAGGCGTCCAGGCCGTCATCACCGCCATCGAGGGCGCTGCGCGGCTCATGCCGCGCCACCTCCGGCATCAGCCCCGTGATGTCCGCCGCGGGGATATAGGGCGGGTTGGAGAGCACCAGGTCGAAGCGGCCATCCAGCGCCTGGGCCCAGTCGCCGGCCAGGAAGGCGGCGCGCCCGCCGAGGCCGTTGCGCGCGGCGTTGCGCGCGGCCAGGGCCGCGGCCTCCGGTGCGCAATCCACCCCCACGCCCCAGGCATCGGGGAATTCGCGCAGCACCGCCAGAAGCAGCGCCCCCGTGCCGGTCCCGAGGTCGAGTACGCGCGCCGGCCTCAGCCCTTTCTCCAGCACCGCCTCCACCAGCGTCTCGCTGTCCGCGCGCGGGATCAGCGTGTCCGGCGTGACGGTCAGCTCCAGCGCGCGAAACGGCTGGGTGCCGAGCAGGTGGGCCAGTGGCGTGCCGGACGCGCGACGGGCGAGCAGTGTGTTGAAACGTGCCCGCGCGTCCGGCGCCGGGCGCTCGTCCGGCGACGTGAACAGGCGAGTGCGGCTGCAGCCCAGCGCGTGGCACAGCAGGTGTTCGGCTTCGGCGGCCGCGTCGAGTCCGGCTTCATCGAGCAGGCGTCGGGCGTGGCGCAGCAGTCCGGCGATCGTGGGAGCGGTGTCGGTCATCGGGCCACATGGTAGCCGTGCAGACCCCGTTGCGCCGCTTTGCCTGTGCCGTTGCGGGCGGGTCTTCGGGGCGGCGCGTTCATGCCCTGGTGATCCGTGCTAGATTCGCGCCCCTGCGCCGAGCCGTTCCGGCGGACACTCCCACGCATCGCAGGCAGGTGACCATGACCGACAGCCGCAAGCACGCTTTCGCCACCGACGTGATCCATGCGGGGCAGCGACCCGACCCGTCCACCGGCGCGATCATGACACCGATCTACGCGACCTCCACGTTCGTGCAGGAGGCCCCCGGCGAGCACCGCGGCTACGATTACACGCGCGCGAACAACCCGACGCGCCACGCGCTGGAGCGCAGCATCGCCGCGCTGGAAGGCGGCACCGCCGGGTTCGCGTACAGCTCCGGCATGGGCGCGATCAGCACCGCGCTGGACCTGCTGGACGCCGGCAGCGAGGTCGTGGCCTGCGACGACCTGTACGGCGGCGCCTCGCGGCTGTTCAACGAGGTCCGGAGTCGCAGCGCCGGGCTGAAATTCCGCTTCGCCGACCTGTCGGACCTGGACGTGGCGCGCAGGACGATCGGCCGGTCGACGCGGATGGTGTGGCTGGAATCGCCGACGAACCCGCTGCTGAAGCTGGTGGACATCGCCGCGGTGTCCGAGATGGCGCGCGC
>SKWC01000173.1 GCA_007129145.1 Rubritepida sp. | reverse complement strand
GGGTTCAGCCGGGCGGCGAAGACCTTGCGGAATTTCGCGACCTTCGGCGCGATCACCGCGCGGCAGTAGCCGGCCCAGGGGTTGCGGTTGAAATAATCCTGATGCTCGGGCTCAGCCGGCCAGAACTCGGCCGCGGGGACGAGTTCCGTCACCAGCTTCGCGCCCCAGATGCCCGCCTGCTCGACCTCGGCCATCACGGCGCGCGCCGTCTCCATCTGCTCGGGCGTCTCGGCCATGATGATCGAGCGGTATTGCGGCCCGACATCCGCACCCTGCCGGTCCTTGGTGGTGGGGTCGTGCAGGGTGAAGAACATTCGCAGCAGGTCCGCGTAGGAGACCAGCGCGGGGTCGAAGCCGATGCGCACCACCTCGGCATGGCCGGTGCGCTTGCCGCAGACCTGCTCATAGCTCGGGTTGGGGACATGCCCCCCGGCATAGCCCGAGACCACCTGCTTCACCCCCGCCACGTCGCGATAGGCGGCGTCCAGGCACCAGAAGCAGCCTCCGCCCAGCGTCGCATGTTCCATGGAACCCTCCTTCATCCGCGTATCCGCAAGATGGGCCCGGCCCCACCACACGCAAAGGCCCCGCACGCCGAGCCCCTGCGCCGCTTCCCCCCGCATGGCTTTCCCGGCATGTTTCCCCCGCGCACAGGGCCGCAGAGGGAGACAGCGCATGGACGGCACCACCGAGGCGGCGACAACGCCCATCCTGACCATCGCGGGCCCCATCGCCACCATCCGCTTCAACCGCCCCGCGGTGCACAACCGCATCGAGCCGGTGGACCTCGCCGCGCTGATGACGCATTTCGCCGCCATCGAGGCCGATCCCGGCCTGCGCGTCGTGGTGCTGACGGGCACGGGCAAGTCCTTCTCCTCAGGCTTCCACCTGGGCGACCTCGCCAACAAGGCCGAGGCGCCGCCACCCGGCCCCTCCTTCGAGGAAGTCGCCAATGCGCTGGAGGACCTGCGCCTGCCGGTGGTCTGCCGGCTGAATGGCGGGGTCTATGGCGGCTCGACCGACCTGGTGCTGTGCTGCGACTTCCGCATCGGCGTGGACACGGCCGAGATGTTCATGCCCGCCGCGCGGCTGGGCGTGCACTACTACCCCTCGGGGCTGCGCCGCTATGCCAGCCGGCTCGGGCACAACGCCGCGAAGCGCCTGTTCCTGACCGCGGAGAAGATCAAGGCGCCCGAGATGCTGGCCATCGGCTACCTGACCGAGATGGTGCCGGCCGCCGAACTCGATGCGCGGGTGGATGCGCTGACCGCGCGGCTGGCCGCCATGGCGCCGCTGGCGGTGCAGGGGATCAAGCGCGGGCTGAACGAGATCGCCCGCGACGCCTTCGACGAGGACGCCTGCCGCGCCCGCGCCGCCGCGACCGAGCGCAGCGCCGACCTCCAGGAAGGGCTGCGCGCCTTCCGCGAGAAGCGCGACCCGGTGTTCCAGGGGCGCTGACGCGCCCCTCCCCTCTCAGCCGCCGGCCAGCCGCGCCGGCAGCGCCGCCCAGGCGATCTCCTCCTGGGTGCCGGCGTCCAGGTCGCGCAGCTGCGCGACCCCCTGCGCCACCTCCGTCTCGCCCAGGATCAGCGCGGCGCGCGCGCCCTGCTTGTTGGCGCGCTCCATGCGGCGCTTGAGGTTGCCGCGATAGGCCATCTCCGCCGCCACCCCGGCCTCGCGCAGGCTTTGCAGCAGGGACAGCGCGGCCGGCTGCTCATTCTCGCTGACCGGGACCACCACCACCAGGCGCGGCGCGGGCGGCGTCAGCCCCGCCCCCTCCATCAGCAGCGCCAGCCGCTCGACCCCCGCGGCCCAGCCGACGCTGGGGGTGGGCGGGCCGCCCATCTCCTCGACCAGCCCGTCATAGCGCCCGCCGGCCAGCACCGTGCCCTGCGCGCCCAGCCGGTCGGTGATGAATTCGAAGGCGGTGTGGCTGTAGTAGTCCAGCCCGCGCACGATCCGCGGATTCTCCCGCCAGGGCAGGCCGAAACCGTCGAGGTGCCGGCGCAGCGCATCCCAATGCGCCTGCGCGGCCGCGGTCAGGAAGGGCGCGATGGTGGGCGCATCCGCCACCAGCGCGCGGTCCTGCGCCTCCTTGCTGTCGATGATGCGCAGTGGGTTGCGCTCCAGCCGGCGCTGGCTGTCCTCGCTGAGGGCGTCGCGATGCGCAGCGAAATGCGCGATCAGCGCGGCGCGGTAGCCGGCGCGGCTCTCAGCGTCACCCAGGGTGTTCACCTCCAGCACCACGCCCGCATCGAGGCCCAGCTCGCGCAGGATGTGGTGGCCGCAGGATATCGCCTCGGCGTCCGCCAGGGGTTCGGCCGCACCCAGCACCTCGGCGCCGATCTGGTGGAACTGGCGGTAGCGCCCGGCCTGCGGGCGCTCATAGCGGAACATCGGCCCGGCGTAGAACACCTTGCGCGGCAGCGCCTGCGCCAGCCCGTTCGAGACCAGCGCGCGGCACACCCCCGCCGTGCCCTCGGGGCGCAGCGTCAGGCTCTCGCCGCCGCGGTCATCGAAGGAATACATCTCCTTGCTGACGACGTCCGAGGTCTCGCCCAGCCCGCGGCTGAACACGCGGGTGTCCTCGAAGACCGGGGTGGCCCATTCCTCGAAGCCATAGAGGGCGGTGACGCGCCGCGCCGTCTTGATGATGCGGTGGTGGCGGCGGAACTCCTCGGCGAGGAGGTCGCGGGTGCCGCGCGGCGGCTGCAGCTTGCTGTTGGCCATGGTGGCTGCGCGGTAGCCCGTGCCCGCGCACCCGGCAAGGGTCGCCCCGGCGGTTCAACCCCCGTCAGGATCGCGCCAGCGCAACATGATGGCGGTGCCCAGCTGCACCGAGCCGAAGGTGAGGGTGCAGAAGAACCAAAGCAGCAGCAGGGGCAAGGGATGGCCCTCGGCGCGCAGCAGCAGGCTGCCCAGCCCCATCGGGTCCTGCCACAGGATCAGCGCGCAGAAACCCGCGGCCAGGGCGGCACCCACGCCCACATGCTGCAGCACGAAGCCGACGCCCGGTTGGTCCCTCATGCGAGGGATATGGCGGGCGGGCGGGCGCGGGCAAGCTGCCGCATATTTCCACGCGGATGCGGTGTGGTTTCATGCCGCGCGATCATGCGGATCTTCATCGGGCTACCCCTTTGTTCCAGCCCCGCCATCTGCTCATATCAAAACGATGAGCACACCCGGCCCGCACCCCTCCCCCGCCGCCGGCCTGGCCGGCGCCATCGGCCAGACCCCGCTGATCCGCCTGGCCCGCGCCTCGGCCGCCACCGGCTGCGAGATCCTCGGCAAGGCCGAGTTCATGAACCCCGGCGGCAGCGTGAAGGACCGCGCCGCACTCGCCATCATCGAGGGCGCCGAGGCGCGCGGCGAGATCCGCGAGGGCGGCCTGATCGTGGAGGGTACGGCCGGCAACACCGGCATCGGGCTGACGCTGGTGGGCAATGCGCGCGGCTACCGCAGCGTCATCGTGATGCCCGAGACGCAGAGCCAGGAAAAGATCGACTTCCTGCGCATGATCGGCGCCGACCTGCGCCTCGTGCCCGCCAAGCCCTTCAAGGACCCCGGCAACTACGTCCATGTCAGCCGCCGCCTGGCCGAGGAGTTGAAGGCCAGCCACCCCCAGGGCGCCATCTGGGCCAACCAGTTCGACAACACCGACAACCGCGATGGACACCAGCGCACCACCGGCGCCGAGATCCTGGCCCAGGCCGGCGGGCGGGTGGACGCCTTCACCTGCGCCTGCGGCACCGGCGGCACGCTGGCGGGTGTGGCCCTGGCGCTGAAGGCGGCCGACCCCGCCACGCGCATCGTCCTGGCCGACCCGCTGGGCTCGGCCCTGTATTCCTGGGTCACGACCGGCACGCCGGTCATGAGCGAAGGCGGCTCCATCACCGAGGGCATCGGCCAGTCGCGCGTGCCGGGCAACCTCGATGGCGCGCCCATTGATGACGCGCTGCAGGTCACCGACGCCGAGGCGCTGGAGCAGGTCTTCGACCTGACCATCCATGAGGGGCTGAGCATCGGCGGCAGCGCGGGGCTGAACGTGGCCGCGGCGGTGAAGCTGGCCCGCGCCATGGGGCCGGGGCACCGCATCGTCACCATCCTGTGCGACGGCGGCGCGCGCTACCAGTCGAAGCTGTTCAACCCCGAATTCCTGCGCGGCAAGGGGCTGCCCACGCCCCCCTGGATGGCATGACGCCGGAGATCGTCGAACTCGGCCGCTCGATCCGCGCGCGCGACCCCGCGCGCCCCTCCTGGTTCGAGGTGATCTTCTCCTACCCCGGGCTGCACGCCGTGCTGTGGCACCGGCTGGCGCACCGGCTGTGGGGATGGGGGCTGCGCGGGCTGGCGCGCTTCACCTCGCATCTGGGGCGGATGCTGACGGGCATCGAGATCCACCCCGGCGCGCGGATCGGCCGGCGGCTGTTCATCGACCACGGCATGGGGGTGGTGATCGGCGAGACCGCGACCATCGGCAATGACGTCACGATCTACCACGGCGTCACCCTGGGCGGGCTGTCGCTGAAGCCGGGCAAGCGGCACCCCGACGTGGCCGATGGCGCCATCCTGGGCGCCGGGGCGCAGGTGCTGGGGCCCATCACGGTGGGCGAGGGCGCGCGCGTCGGCGCCAATTCCGTGGTGGTGAACAACGTGTTGCCGCTGACCACCGTGGTGGGCATCCCCGCCCGCTGCGTGGGTGAGGGCTGCCTGGAAACCCCCACCGTGGGCTACGGCCTGCCCGCCGGCGAGGCGGACCCGCTGGGCGAGCGCATGGCCGCGATCGAGGCGGAGCTGCGCGCCCTGCGCGCCCAGCTGGAGCAGCAGCGCAAGGCGGGGTGAACGCCTCCGGCGTTCAGTGGGACGTCAGATCCTCGGACAGCACCGAGATGGTGACGTGGTAGGCGACCTCGCCATCCTCGTCGTCGCGGTCCACCGTGCCGATCGTCTCGCCATCCGCCAGCAGTTCCACGGGGCCGTTGCGCGTCTGCGGCGCGCGGATGCTCAGGCGCTGGGTGCCCAGCAGGCGGCGGAGATGGGCCTGGACGGCCTGGATTTCGGCAGGTTTCATGCTTCTTCGGTCTTTCAGTCGTAAGGCGAGGGGCGCGCATACGCCCGCCCGCCCGGTTTGTCACCCCGCGTAGGATTTGGGCTGGCCCAGCACGCGCTCGGCGATGTGGCTCAGGATCAGCTCGCGCGAGACGGGGGCGATGCGCGGGATCAGGCTTTCGCGCAGGTAGCGTTCCACATGGTATTCCTGGGCGTAGCCCATGCCGCCATGGGTCATCACCGCCGTCTCGGCGGCGCGAAAGCCTGCCTCGGCGGCCAGATACTTGCACGCATTGGCCTCGGCGCCGCATTCGCGCCCGGCGTCATAGAGGCTGGCCGCCTTCCAGACCATGAGTTCCGCCGCCTCCAGCTCGGCCCAGTTGCGCGCCAGCGGGTGCTGGATGGCCTGGTTCTGGCCGATCGGCCGGCCGAACACATGGCGTTCCTTGGCGTAGGCCGATGCGCGGCGCAGCGCGGCGCGGCCGATGCCCACCGCCTCGGCGGCGATCAGGATGCGTTCGGGGTTCATCCCGTGCAGGATCTGGCGGAAACCGTCGCCCTCCTCGCCGATGCGGTCCTCGATGGGGATCTCGAAGCCGTCGAAGAAGACCATGTTCGAATCCACTGCATGCCGGCCCATCTTGGGGATGGCGCGGATGTCCACCCGGGCGCGGTCGATCTCCGTGTAGAACAGGCTCAGCCCCTCGGTCTTGCGGCGCACCGCCTCGAGCGGCGTGGTGCGGGCCAGCAGCAGCATCCGGTTCGCCACCTGGGCGGTGGAGATCCACATCTTCTGCCCGTTCACCACATAGCGCTCGCCCCGCCGCTCGGCCCGGGTCTTGAGCTGGGTGGTGTTGAGCCCGACATCGGGCTCGGTCACCGCGAAGCAGGGCTTGTCCCGCCCCGCGATCAGGGGCGGCAGGAAGCGCGCCTTCTGCGCCTCGGTGCCGAACACCACCACCGGATGCAGGCCGAAGATGTTCATGTGGATGGCCGACGCCCCCGACATGCAGGCGCCCGAGCCCGCCACCGCCTCCATCATGATGGCGGCCTCCAGGATACCGAGCCCCGCCCCGCCGTATTCGGGCGGCATGGCGATGCCCAGCCACCCGCCATCGGCCATGGCGCGGTGGAATTCATGGGGGAACACGCCGTCGCGGTCGCGCGCCAGCCAGTAGTCATCGGGGAAATCCGCGCAGAGCCGCACGATGCTCTCGCGCACCGCCGCCTGCTCTGGGCTGAGGGTGAAATCCATGGCGTGCCTCCCGTGCGGGGCAGGCTGCGGGTGCCATCGCGCCGCGTCAACGCCACCCGATTGCCCACCACGCGGCCCCATGCCAGGAACGCCACATGCGCAAACCCGCCCGCCCCCATTTCTCCTCCGGCCCCTGCGCCAAGCGGCCGGGCTTCAGCCTCGCCGCGCTGGAAGGCGCGCTGCTGGGCCGCAGCCACCGCGCCGCGGCACCCAAGGCGAAGCTGGCCGAGGTGATCGAACGCTCCCGCGCCATACTGGGCATGCCCGAGGGCTGGCGGCTGGGCATCGTGCCGGCCTCGGACACCGGGGCGGTGGAGATGGCACTGTGGTCGCTGCTGGGGCCGCGCGGGGTGGATGTGCTGGCCTGGGAGAGCTTCTCCGCCGAATGGGCCAATGACATCACGAAGGAGCTGAAGCTGCCCGATGTGCGGCTGCTGCGCGCGCCCTACGGGAAACTGCCCGACCTCGGCGCCGTGGATTGGGCGCGCGACTGCGTCTTCGTCTGGAACGGAACGACCTCGGGCGTGCGGCTGGCGCATGCCGACTGGATCGCGCCGGACCGCGAGGGGCTGGCCATCTGCGACGCCACCTCCGCCGCCTTCGCCATGGACCTGCCCTGGGAGAGCCTGGATGTGGTCACCTGGTCCTGGCAGAAGGTGCTGGGCGGCGAGGCCGCGCATGGCATGCTGGCGCTGTCGCCCCGCGCCGTGGCGCGGCTGGAATCGCACACCCCCGCCTGGCCGCTGCCGAAAATCTTCCGCCTGACGAAGGGCGGGAAGCTGATCGAGGGCATCTTCCGCGGCGAGACCATCAACACCCCCTCCATGCTCTGCGTCGAGGATGCGCTGGACGGGCTGCGCTGGGCCGAGGGGATCGGCGGGCTGACCGCGCTGGTCGGCCGCGCCGAGCGCAACCTCGGCGTCGTGGCGGATTGGGTGGCGCGCAGCGACTGGGCGGATTTCCTGGCCGAGGACCCGGCCACGCGCTCCTGCACCTCGGTGTGCCTGCGCTTCCGCGACCTGGCAGGCGAGGAAGCGGCCGCCACGGCAAAGCGCATGGCGGCCTTCCTGGACGCCGAGGGCGTGGCGCTGGACGCCGCCCATTACCGCGACGCCCCGCCCGGGCTGCGCCTCTGGTGCGGCGCCACCGTCGAGGCCGCGGATGTGTCCGATGCGCTGCTCTGGCTGGACGCGGCCTGGGCCGAGGCGCGCCGGGCCGCCTGAGGCTTCCCATTGCGGGAGGTCGTTCCCACTTCTCCGGCATGATCGGCCGCCGGATCCTCCCCGCCCTCCTCCTCTCCGCCTCGCCCGGCCTCGCCAATGCCCAGCGCCTCTCGGCCAAGGACATCGAGGCGCCCGCGGCCGCGCCCCTGCTGGCACGACTGCGGGCCGGCGGCCACGCTCTGTTCTTCCGCCACGCCGACACCATGGGCGAGAATTGCGACATCACCTTCCGGGTGGGCGACCGTGCGGGGCAGCGCAACATCTCACCGCGCGGGCGGGAGCAGTCGGCCCGCATCGGCGCGCGCATGCGTGCGCTCGGCATCCCCGTCGCGCTGCCGGTGCTGGCGGGGCCGGTCTATCGCGCACGCGACACGGCCGAGCACGGCTTCGGTGCAGAGAATGTCGTGGTGACCGAGGCGCTGCTGGCCGATGACTATGCGGGCGGGCGCCTCGCCTGGGTGCTGGAGGAGCACCGCCGGCTGATGTCCGAGCCGCCGCCCGCC
>SKWC01000412.1 GCA_007129145.1 Rubritepida sp. | reverse complement strand
GCTGCTGGCGCGGGGCCTGGCGGGGGCGGCGCTGCCGATCTCGGGGGTGTTCTGGCTGGAGCCGCTGGTCGGCACCAGCATCAATGCGGCGCTGGGGCTGGATGCGGCGGCGGCGCGCGCGCTCTCGCCGGGGTTGCTGCCGGCGCCGGGGCGGCCGCTGCACGCCGTGGTGGGCGGCGATGAGAGCGCCGAATTCATCCGCCAGAGCCACGACTTCGCCGCCGCCTGGGGCGGGGGATTCGAGGCGCTGCCGGGGCTGAACCACTTCACCGTGCTCGATCCGCTGGGCGATCCGGCGCATCCACTGGTCGGGCGGGCGGCGGCGCTTGCGCGGGCGGCGGCGGGCGCGGTAACGCAGCCGGGCAGGGAATGACGGCGCGCCAGGCGGCGCGCGCGCGGAAGGAGACGAGGATCATGGCGTTCCAGCACGACACCGGGCTGTCCCGGCGCGGCCTCATCGGCACCGGCGCGGCGATCGGCGCCACGGCGCTCGCCGCACCGGCGGTGCGCGCACAGCCCGCGCCCATCAAGGTGGGGGTGGTGGCGGTGCTGACCGGGCCGCAGGCGGCGCTCGGTTCCCAGCTGCGCGATGGCTGGCTGCTGGGGGTGCGGCACCTGAACGGGCAGCTGGGCGGGCGGCCGGTCGAGACGCTGGTGATCGACGACGAGCTCCGCCCCGACGTGGCCGTGACCAAGGTGCGCGCGGCCATCGAGCGCGACGGGGTGGATCTGGTGGTGGGGGTGGTGTTCTCGAACATCCTGGCCGCCGTGATGCGCCCGGTGACCGAGAGCGGCGCCTTCCTGATCTCGACCAATGCCGGGCCGTCCACCTTCGCGGGGCGGGGCTGCAACCCGTTCTTCTTCGCGACCTCCTACAACAACGACCAGGTCCATGCGGTGATGGGCCAGGCGGCGCAGGATCTGGGGCACCGGCGGGTGTTCCTGATGACGCCGAACTACCAGGCCGGGCGCGACGCCATGGCGGGCTTCAAGTCGCGCTTCCGGGGCGAGGTGGTGGACGAGGTCTATGTGCCGCTGACGCAGCTGGATTTCTCGGCCGAGCTGGCGCGCATCGCCTCCATGCGGCCCGATGCGATCTTCACCTTCATGCCGGGCGGGCTGGGGGTGAACCTGGTGCGGCAGTACCGGCAGGCGGGGCTGGCGAACATCCCCTTCCTGTCCACCTTCACGGTGGATGAGGCGACGCTGCCCGCCCAGGGCGAGGCGGCCGAGGGCTTCTACAGCGGCGCCACCTGGGCGCCCAACATGGACAATGACCAGAGCCGCCGCTTCGTGGCCGGCATGGTCGAGCAGTTCAACTACGTCCCCGCCACCTATGCGGCGCATGCCTATGACACGGCGATGCTGCTGGATTCGGCGGTGCGCCGGGTGAACGGCGACCTGTCGGACAAGAACGCGCTGCGCGCGGCCATCGCGGCGGCCGACTTCCCCTCGGTGCGCGGGTCCTTCCGCTTCGGCGCGAACCAGTTCCCGGTGCAGGATTTCTGGCTGTGCCAGGTGCGCCGCCGCACCGACGGCCGCTTCCAGACCGAGACGGTGCGCCGGGTGCTGGAGGCCGATGTGGACCCCTGGGCGGCGCAGTGCCGCATGCCCGCGCGCATCTGACGCGCCCATCGTCGCGCGCCGGGATGCGGCGCGCGACCGGCCGGGGTTTTCCGTGAACACCACCCTTCTTCTCGTGCAGGTGCTGAACGGGCTGCAGCTCGGCGTGCTGCTGTTCCTGATCGCGGCGGGGCTGACGCTCGTGTTCGGGGTGATGGATTTCATCAACCTGGCGCATGGGGTGCAGTACATGCTGGGCGCCTATCTGGGGGCGGCGCTGGCCGCGGCCACGGGCAGCTTCTGGCTGGCGCTGCTGCTGGCGCTGCCCGCCGCGCTGGCCTTCGGGCTGCTGCTGGAATTCCTGGTGTTCCGGCATCTGTACGAACGCGACCACCTCTCGCAGGTGCTGGCGACCTTCGGCGTGATCCTGTTCCTGAACGAGGGCGTGAAGGTGGTGTTCGGCACCGCGCCCATGCAGATGCCGCTGCCCGCCGGGCTGACCGGCGGCGTGCCGATCATGGAGGGGCTGCTTTATCCGACCTACCGCATCGCCATCCTGGCGGCGGGGCTCGGGACGGCGGGGCTGCTGTGGTTCCTGGTGGAGCGCACGCGCGCGGGGATGCTGGTGCGCGCGGGCGCCGCCAACGCGCCGATGCTGGACGCGCTGGGGGTGAATGTGCGCGGGCTGTTCCTGCTGGTCTTCGGCTTCGGCGCCATGCTTGCGGGCTTCGCGGGGGTGATGGCGGCACCCATCCTCTCGGTCGAGCCGGGGATGGGCGACAACCTGCTGATCCTGGCCTTCGTGGTGATCGTGATCGGCGGCATCGGCTCGGTGCGGGGGGCCTTCATCGCGGCGCTGCTGGTGGGGCTGGTCGAGACGGTGGGGCGCGGGCTGCTGCCCGATGTGCTGCGGCTGTTCCTGGATGCGTCCTCGGCGCGGCAGGCGGGGGCGGCGCTGGCGTCGATGCTGGTCTATATCGTGATGGCCGCCATCCTGGCCTTCCGCCCGGCCGGGCTGTTCCCGGTGCGGCGGTGAGCGGCGCGCCCGGCCGGGCCGAGCGGCTGGTGCCCTGGCTGGTCTTCGCGGGGCTGGCGGCGGCACCCTTCATCGGCTTCGGCGAGGGCCATGCGCTGACGCTGCTGGCGCGGGCGATGATCTTCGGCATGGCCGCGGTCGCGCTGATGCTGCTGGTGGGGGGCGCGGGGCTGGTCAGCCTGGGCCATGCGGCGATGCTGGGCATGGGCGCCTATGCGGTGGTGGTGCTGGACCATGCCGGGATCGTCGAGGCGTGGATCGTGTTTCCGGCCGGCATCCTGGCCGGGGCGGTGTTCGCGCTGGTGACGGGGGCGGTGGCGATCCGCACCTCGGGCGTGCATTTCATCATGATCACCCTGGCCTTCGGGCAGATGGCGTTCTTCACCACCTCGTCGCTGGCGATCTATGGCGGCGACGACGGCTACACGCTGTTCGGGCGGACCGAGGTGCTGGGGGCGCGCTGGCTGGAAGACCGGCTGGTGTTCCATTTCGTCTGCCTCGGCCTGCTGGCGGGCTGCTGGGCGCTGGTGGAGGCGCTGCTGGGCAGCCGCTTCGGCCGCGTGCTGCGCGCCACCCGCGACAATGAGACGCGCGCCCGGGCGCTGGGCTTCGAGCCCTGGCCCTATCGGCTGGCGGCCTATGTGATCGCGGGGGCGATCGGCGGGCTGGCGGGGGTGCTGCTGGCCAATGCGACCGAATTCGTGGCCCCCGCCTATCTGGCGTGGCAGCGCAGCGGCGATTTGCTGTTCATGGTGATCCTGGGCGGGCTGGCGGGGCCGCATGGCGCGCTGGTGGGGGCGCTCGCCTTCGTGCTGGTCGAGGAGTGGCTGTCGCATCTGTGGCAGCATTGGCGGCTGATCTTCGGGCCGCTGCTGATCCTGTGCGTGTTCTTTCTGCGTGGCGGCATCGTGGGGCTGCTGCGCCGTGGCTGAGCCGCTGCTGGAACTGCGGGCGTTGCACAAGAGCTTCGGCGGGCTGCGCGTGACCGATGGCGTGTCCCTGGAGGTCATGCAGGGCGAGATCCATGCGCTGATCGGGCCCAATGGCGCGGGCAAGACCACGCTGCTGCATCAGGTCAGCGGGACGCTGGCACCGGATGCGGGGCGCATCATGCTGGGCGGGCGGGATGTGACGCATCTGCCCATGGCGCGGCGGGCGCGGCTGGGGCTGGCGCGCAGCTTCCAGATCACGAGCATCCTGCCCGGCTTCCCGGTGCTGGAGAATGCGGCGCTGGCGGTGCAGGCGCGGCGGGGATCCTCCTTCCGCTTCTTCGGTCGTGCATCGCGCGAGGCCGCGCTGAACGCGGAAGCCCTGGCGGCGCTGGCCGAGGTGGGGCTGGAGGGGCGCGCCGATGCGCCGGCCGCGGCGCTGAGCCATGGCGAGAAGCGGCAGTTGGAACTCGCCATCGCGCTGGCGATGGCGCCGCGGGTGCTGCTGCTGGATGAGCCGCTGGCCGGCACCGGGCCGGAGGAGGCCGAGCGGCTGGTGCGGCTGCTGTCGGGGCTGCGGGCGCGCTATGGCGTGCTGCTTGTGGAGCATGACATGCAGGCGGTGTTCGCCCTGGCGGACCGCATCTCGGTGCTGGCGGAGGGGCGGGTGATCGCCACCGGCACCCCGGCCGAGATCCGCGCCGATGCGGCGGTGCGCGCGGCCTATCTGGGCGAGGATGGCGCCTGATGCTGGAGGTGGCGGGGCTGGCGGCGCATTACGGGCAGTCGCAGGTGCTGTTCGACGTGTCCTTTCGCGTCGGCGCGGGCGAGGTGGTGACGCTGCTGGGCCGCAACGGCATGGGCAAGACCAGCACGGTGCGCGCCATCATGGGGCTGCTGCCGAGCCAGGGCGGGCGGATCTCGGGCGGCGCGCTGCGCTTCGAGGGCGCGGGGCTGGGCGGGCTGCCGCCGCACCGGGTGGCGCGGCTGGGGCTCGGGCTGGTGCCGGAGGGGCGGCAGGTGTTCCCCACGCTGAGCGTCGAGGAAAATCTGGTGGCGACCGCCCGGCCGGGGCGGTGGGATCTGCGGGGGGTGCAGGCGCTGTTCCCGCGCCTGGCGGAGCGGCGGCGCAGCGCGGGGCGGACGCTGTCGGGCGGCGAGCAGCAGATGCTGGCGATCGGCCGGGCGCTGATGACCAACCCGCGGCTGCTGATCCTGGACGAGGCCACCGAGGGGCTGGCGCCGCTGATCCGCGCCGAGATCTGGGCGGTGCTGGCGCGGCTGAAATCCGAGGGCCAGGCGATCCTGCTGATCGACAAGAACCTCTCGGCGGTGATGGCGCTGGCCGAGCGGCATGTGATCATCGAGCGCGGGCGGGCGGTGTGGACGGGGACATCGGCCGAGCTGGCCGCCGCGCCGGAGCTGCGCGAACGCACCCTGCATGTCTGAGAAGCCGGCCCGCAACCCGGCGCGGCTGGTGCTGGTGCTGGGGCTGCTGGCCGCCTTCGGGCCGCTGTCCATCGACATGTACCTGCCGGCCCTGCCGGCCATCGCCGGGGATCTGGGCGGCGGGATGGAGGGGGCGCAGCTGACGCTGGCCGCCTTCTTCCTGGGGATGGCCGCGGGGCAGCTGGTGCATGGGCCGCTGGCCGACCGCTATGGGCGGCGGCGGCCGCTGTTCGCGGCGCTGGGGCTGTACATAGCGGCCTCGGTGATGTGCGCGGCGGCGCAGGAGATGGGCTGGCTGGTGGCGCTGCGCTTCCTGCAGGCGGTGGGCGGCTGCGCGGGGATGGTGATCTCGCGCGCGGTGGTGCGCGACCTGGCGGACCGGCTGGACCCGGTGCGGCTGATGGCGCGGCTGATGCTGGTGATGGGCACGGCGCCGATCCTGGCGCCGCTGCTGGGCGGGCTGGTGGCGTCGGTGGCGGGGTGGCGGGCGATCTTCGTGCTGCTGGCGCTGGTGGGGGTGCTGGCGCTGGTGGCCTCGGCGCTGGTGCTGCCCGAGACGCTGCCGCCCGAGCGGCGGCGCCGGGTGTCGGCGCGGGAGGTGCTGGGCAGCTTCGGCGCGCTGCTGGCGAATGGGCGCTTCATGGCGACGGGTGCGGCCTCGGGCTGCGCCATCGCGGGGATGTTCGCCTATATCGCGGGTTCGCCGCATGTGTTCATCACGATCCATGAGGTGGCGCCGGCGCATTACGGCCTGTTCTTCGGCGCGGCGGCGGCGGGGATCGTGGGGTTCGGGCAGCTCTCGGGGCCGCTGGCGCAGCGCTTCGGCAGGGCGCGGGTCTATGGCGCGGCGCTGGCGGGGCTGGCGGGCGCGGGGCTGTGGGTGGCGTTGGCGGCGGCACTGGGGCTGGGGTTCTGGCCGCTCTATGGCGGGCTTCTGGCCTATATGGCGATGCTGGGGATGGTGATGCCGCTGGGGGTGGTGCTGGCGATCACGCCGTTTCCGCATATGGCGGGCACGGCCTCGGCGCTGCTGGGCACTCTGCAATTCGGCTTCGGCGCGCTGGCGGGGGTGGCGCTGTCGGCGCTGCATGACGGGAGCGCCCTGCCCATGGCGGCGCTGATCGCACTCGCCGGGCTGGGCGGGCTGGTCATCTGGCGGGTGCTGGGGGCGGGGCTGCGGGCGGAGGCGTGAGCGGCCCGCCGGGCAGGTCGCGCATCGCCGGGCAGGAGCAGACCAGGCGGCCATCCGGCAGGCGGTTGGCCATGGTGGGTTCGGCGCAATGCGGGCAGTCGCGCAGGCCCTCGCGGCTCATTGGGTGGCGCCCTTGTCGGGCAGGGGCGCGAGGGCGCGCAGCCGTTCGGCCAGGACCCGGTGGCCGGCGTGTTCGGCCAGGACGGCGGCCTCGGCGCGGGCGGCCTCGAAGCCGAGGCGGTAGCCCTCATAGATGGCGCGGTCGAGCAGGCGGGCGATGGCGGGGGCGATCTGCGGCATGGGGCCGATGTGCGCCGCAGCCCCGGTGTTGCAAGGCTTGCGGGACGGCCGCGCTTTGGCTATGCGTCTTGCCGGCCCGGGCACGTAGCTCAGCGGGAGAGCACCACCTTGACACGGTGGGGGTCACAGGTTCAATCCCTGTCGTGCCCACCATCCCCCGGGGTGCCCGACCTGAGCGTCAGTCCGCGTGCTGTTCCGGCGCGGGTGCGCTGTTGAGCTGGATGTAGTTGGGCAGCCCCATCTGCTCGATCATTTCGAACTGGGTTTCGAGGAAGTCCTCGTGCTCCTCCTCATTGGCGAGGATCGCCTTGAGCAGGTCGCGGCTGACATAGTCGCGCACGCCCTCGCAGTGGGCGATGCCCTCGCGCAGGTCCGCCAGCGCCTTCTGCTCGAGCTTCAGGTCGCATTCGAGCACTTCCTTGACGTTTTGCCCGATCAGGATCGGGTTCAGGCGCTGCACATTGGGCAGACCGTTGAGGTAGAGGATCCGCTTGATGAGATCATCGGCGTGCTTCATTTCCTCGATGCTCTCGGCGTATTCATGCTTGGCGAGCTTTGTTACGCCCCAATCATCCAGCATGCGCGAATGCAGAAAATACTGGTTGATGGCGGTCAGCTCATTCGTAAGCTGGATATTGAGGTGCTCAATAACCTTTGGGTCACCTTTCGGCATTGGGCTGCCTTCCTTTCTATACCTTACCGACGAAGGGTCGCGGTTTTTGCCTCAGGCCGGAAGAGGATTCGGCTGAGGTTCGCGGAGAAGTTGGAGCACCGTAGCGGCGCAGCAGCCGCACTGGGCGCGCGCGCCGCAGCATGCATACACATCCTTGGGGCGCGTGACGCCCTGGGCGGCGGCCGCCCGGACATCCGCATCGCTCAGCGCGTTGCAGAGGCAGATGATCACGGGGGCCGCCTCCGGGGTCAGCGCCAGCCGGCGCGCTGCATGACGCGCAGCGCATCGGGGGAAAGCGCGGCCGCGCGCGCCGCGTTCAGCGTGTCCTGGCGGAAGCTGCCCAGCCCCTGCAGGAAGGCGTTGGGCGGCACATCCGCGACCACCGGGTATTCACTGTTGCCATCGGCGAAGATGCGCTGCGCCTCGGCGCTGGCGAGGTATTCCAGGAAGGCCACGGCGGCCGCGCGGTTGGGCGCGTTGCGCACCACGCCGGCGCCGGAGATGTTCACATGGGTGCCGCGGTCGCCCTCGCCCTGGTTGGGGAAGAGCACGGCCATGCGCTGGGCGATCTCGCGGTCGGCCCCGCGCTGGGAGCGGGCCAGGTTGCCCAGGTAGTAGGTGTTGGAGATGGCGAGGCGCCCCTGCCCCGCCGCCACGGCGCGGATCTGGTCGGT
Organism: Rubritepida sp.; assembly: GCA_007129145.1. GTDB lineage: Bacteria > Pseudomonadota > Alphaproteobacteria > Acetobacterales > Acetobacteraceae > Roseococcus. The sequence continues at coordinate 16,714 of SKWC01000412.1, read as the reverse complement.
GTCGCCGCCCTGCGGCGGGCGCGAGAGGTTCGCGTTGATGCCGCGCGCCCATTCCTCGGTCGCGGCCTCGCCATTCGCGGCGATCATGCTGGCGGTGAGGCCGACATTGTAGATGTTGCTGGAGGTGCGGACCGAGATCATGCCGCGGAAGTCGGGCTTGGCCAGGTCCTCGTAGCGGGCGAGGCCGGCGGGCAGGCCGAGGTTGCGGTCATACATCACGACGCGGGCGCGCATGGAGAAGCCGAACCAGTGGCCGCCCGGTTCGCGCAGGTTGTCCGGGATGCGGCCGTTCAGCACGGCCGATTGCACGGGCTGGAACATGCCCTCCTGCTGGGCGCGGGCCAGGCGGCCGAGGTCCACGGTGATGAGCACATCGGCGGGGCTGTTCGCGCCCTCGGAGCGGATGCGCTCGATCAGCTGGTCGGCCTGGGCCTCGATCAGGCGCCAGCGGATGCCGGTGGCGCGGGTGAAGCCGTCCCAGAGCTGGCGGTCGGTGTCGTAGTGGCGGGCGGAATAGATGCCGAGAACGCCCGACTGGGCGCGCAGGATGGCGGGCGCGGACAGGACCGAGAGGGCGGTGGCGGAGAGGAACAGGCGACGGTGCATGACAGCCTCGGTGCGGTGTGACTGCTCCGCTGGATAGAGCAATTGCAAGTCAATTGCAACAACAGATGCGATTGGTTCGCAATATGCAACGCGTGGCCGGCGCTCAGGCGGCCGCGGGCTCCAGCGCGCGGCCGCGGATCATGTCGCTGGCCTTCTCGGCGATCATCAGCGTGGTGGCGTAGGTGTTGGCGCTGGTCATGGAGGGCATGACCGAGGCGTCCACCACCCGCAGCGACTCGAGTCCGTGCACGCGCAGGCGGTCATCCACCACGGCCATGGGATCGTCGGCGGGGCCCATCTTCGCGGTGCCGATGAGGTGGTAGGTCGTGCTGCCGTTGCGGTAGGCGAAGTCCAGCAATTCATCGTCGCGCTGCACATCGAGGCCGGGGAGCGATTCGGTCTCCAGGAAGGGCGTCATCTCGGGCCGGCCCAGCAGGCCGCGGATCAGCCGGATGCCGCCGAGATGGACGCGGCGGTCATTCTCGTCCTTCAGGTAATTGGGCTGAAGCTCGGGGTCTTCGAAGACGTCGGGGCTGCGGGCGCGCACATGGCCGGAGCTTTCGGGGCGATGCTGCCACGCACCCGCGGTCACGCCCGGATAGTCGTCCAGCACATAGACCTGCCCCTCCTTGTAGCTGCCCGGGGTGAAGACGCATTGCAGGTCGGGCTGGTCGAGCCCCTCGAAGCTCTTCCAGAAGACATAGACATGGGAGGGAGCGGTGGCGAGGATGCTGGGCTGGCCCAGGCCCCAGCGCATGATCTGCCCGCCGAGACGCAACCCCTTGGCGAGTTCGTTCAGCGTGGTGACCCCGGGCTTTGCGCGCCAGACGACGCGGCTGGCGTAGTGGTCGCGGAAATTCTCGCCGACGCCGGGGAGTTCGTGGCGCAGCGGCACGCCGAGCGATTGCAGCAGGGCCGCGGGGCCGATGCCGCTGACCTGGAGCAGCCGCGCGGTGTTGGCGGTGCCGCCGCAGAGGATCACCTCGCGCCGGGCGCGGACTTCGGTGACGGCGCCACCGCGTTGGCGCTGGTAGGCGACGCCCGTGGCGCGCTTGCCCTCCAGCAGGATGGCGCAGGCGCGGGCCTCGGTGCGCAGGTCGAGGTTGTGGCGGGTCAGCGCGCCATGCAGGAAGGCTCGGTAGGCCGAGACGCGCTTGCCGTTCAGGATGGCACGCTGAAAATAGCCCACGCCTGCCTGGTCGCCCGAATTGTAGTCGGGGTTACGGGGGATGCCGGCGGCGACGCAGGCCTGGATGAAGGCTTCGCTGAGCGGGTTGATCCAGTCCATGTCGGTGACGGGGATGCCCTGCTCACGGCCGCGCTTGTCGGGCTCGCCGAAGCCCAGGCGGCGTTCGGTGCGGCAGTAGTAGGGCAGGCAGTCGGCATAGCCCCAGCCGCGGTTGCCGCGCTGCGCCCAGGAATCGAGGTCATGGGGCTGGCCGCGGTTGTAGATCATGCCGTTGATCGAGCTGGAGCCGCCCAGGGTGCGGCCCTGCACGGTGGCGATCGGGCGGCCGCTGGTGCGCTCGGTGGGGGTGGTGCGGAACTGCCAGGTGACCGAGGGGTCCTTCAGCGTCTTCACGAAGCCGGCGGGGATGTGGATGAAGGGGTTGCGGTCGCGCGGGCCGGCTTCGAGGACGCAGACGGTGGTGTCGCGGTCCTCGGTGAGGCGGGCGGCAAGCAGGGAGCCGGCGGCGCCGCAGCCCACGATCACATAGTCGAATTCCTGCTCCATCCTGACCCCCCTCCGGCCTGCCCCGCATGAGGGTAAGCCCGGCGCGCGGTCGCAGGGAAGCAGTGCGGCGCGGCCATGAAAAAAGGGGCGGCCGGAGCCGCCCCTTCATCCGATCCACGCCGGCTGGCGCGTCAGGCCGCGTCCTGCTCCGGCGCGGCTTCGGGCTTCGGCCCGCTGTCCTGGCCCTTGGCGGCGGGGTCGCGGTCCACGAGCTCGATCACGGCCATGGCCGCGGCGTCGCCATAGCGGAAACCGGCCTTCAGCACGCGGGTGTAGCCGCCCTGGCGCGCGCGGTAGCGATCCGCGATCGGGCCGAAGAGCTTGTCCACCACCTTCGGGTCCATCAGCGTGGCATAGGCCTGACGGCGGGCATGCAACCCGCCGCGCTTGCCGAGCGTGATGATCCGCTCGACATAGGGCCGCAGCTCCTTGGCCTTGGGCAGGGTGGTGGTGATCTGCTCATGCTTGAGCAGGCTGGTGGCCATGTTGCGGAACATCGCCGCCCTGTGGCTCGAGGTGACGCCCAGCTTCCGCCCGGCAATTCCGTGACGCATGACTACTCCACTCCCGGGCTTCGGCCCGACAAGACATCAGACAGAGGGCGCGGCGCGCCCCGCTCAGAAGGGTTCCTCGACGCGGCGCGCCAGATCCTCGATGTTCTCGGGCGGCCAGCCGGTGACCGGCATGCCGAGCGAGAGGCCCATCGAGGCCAGCACTTCCTTGATCTCGTTCAGAGACTTGCGCCCGAAATTCGGGGTCCGGAGCATTTCCTGCTCGGTCTTCTGCACGAGGTCGCCGATGTAGACGATGTTGTCGTTCTTCAGGCAATTGGCCGAGCGGACCGACAGCTCCAGCTCATCCACCTTGCGCAGAAGGTTGCGGTTGAAGGGCAGGTCGTCCGCGATTTCCTCGCGGGCCTTCTCGCGCGGCTCGTCGAAGGTGACGAACAGCTTCAGCTGCTCCTGGAGGATGCGCGCGGCGAGCGCCACGGCGTCCTCGGGGGCGACGGTGCCGTTGGTCTCCACCGCGATGACCAGGCGGTCATAGTCGGTGACCTGGCCGACGCGGGTTGGCTCGACCCGGTAGGACACCTTGCGCACGGGCGAGTAGATGGCGTCCACCGGGATGAACCCGATGGGCGAATCCTCGCTGCGATTCTGCGCGGCCGGAACATAGCCGCGGCCGGTGGCGACGGTCAGCTCCATCGAGAGGCGGGCGCCGTCATCAAGGGTGCAGATCACGAGCTCGGGGTTCGCGATCTCGATGTCGCCCGTCGTCTGGATCTGGCCCGCGCGCACCTCGCCGGGACCGGTGGCCGTCAGCATGAGGCGCTTGGTGCCTTCGCCCTGGTAGCGGATGGCGAGCTGCTTGAGGTTGAGGATGATGTCGGTCACATCCTCGCGCGCCCCGGGCAGGCTGCTGAATTCATGCAGCACGCCGTCGATCTTGACGCCGGTGACGGCCGCGCCCTGAAGCGAGGACATGAGAACCCGGCGCAGCGCGTTGCCGAGCGTCATGCCGAAGCCGCGCTCGAGCGGCTCCGCGATGAGCGTCGCTTCGCGGAGGTCGGGGCTGACGGATTCCGCGATCAGCTTCTCGGGCTTGATCAGGGATTGCCAGTTGCGTTCGAGCAAAGGCTTGGCTCCTTCGGCTCAGACCCGGCGGCGCTTGCGCGGGCGGCAACCGTTATGGGGGATGGGGGTGACGTCGCGGATCGCGGTGACGTGGAAGCCGACGGCCTGCAGGGCGCGCAGCGCGGATTCGCGGCCGGAGCCGGGGCCAGAGACCTCGACCTCGACGGTCTCCATGCCGTGCTCACGCGCCTTCATGCCGGCGTCCTCGGCGGCCATCTGGGCGGCGTAGGGCGTGCTCTTGCGGCTGCCCTTGAAGCCCTTGGAACCGGACGAGGACCAGGCGATGGCGTTGCCCTGGGCGTCGGTGATGGTCACGATGGTGTTGTTGAAGGTGGCAAGCACATGCGCCACGCCGGCGCTGATGTTCTTGCGCTCCTTCTTGCGCGGGCGGGAGGAGGGCTGACGCGCCATCTTACTTGGTCACCTTCTTCTTGCCGGCCACGGGCACGGCCTTGCCCTTCCGGGTGCGAGCGTTGGTGTGCGTGCGCTGCCCGCGCACCGGCAGGCCGCGACGGTGGCGCAGGCCGCGGTAGCACGCCATGTCCATCAGCCGCTTGATGTTCATCGCATTCTCGCGCCGGAGGTCGCCCTCCACGCGATAGTCGCGGTCGATGACCTCGCGCAGGCGCACGATCTCGTCATCGGTCAGTTGATTGACCCGGCGTTCGGCCGGGATTCCCACCGTCTCACAGATCTGCCGCGCGTTCTGCGGGCCGATGCCGAAGATATAGCGCAGCGAAATCTCGACGCGCTTGTTGGGGGGGATGTTCACGCCAGCGATACGCGCCACCTGGAAACTCCTGCAGCCCCTACCGGGCCGTCCCTTGATGCTTCGGCCAGCGCGACGGGACTTCCCCGGCTGACCGTGTTTCGCTCAAATGCCGATGGCGGCCGAACGCGGCTGCTGCCGACACCTTCGCCCGCGAGGCGCCGCGTGTAGCGCGCGCCCCGCCGGACGTCAACCCTGGCCCGACAGGATGGCCGCCAGAGCCTCGGTCACCTCCGACATGGCCGCCATGCCGTCCACGCTGCGCAGCTTGCCCTGCGCCGCGTAATACGGAAGCAGCGGGGCGGTCTGGCGGTGGAAGGCATCGAGCCGCGCGGCCACCGTCTCGGCGCGATCATCGGCACGGCGGGTGAATTCCCGGCCGCCACAGACATCGCACACGCCTTCGACCTTGGGCTGCTTGAAGCGGTCGTGATAGCCCTCGCCGCACCCGGCGCAGGTGTAGCGGCCGGAGATGCGCTCGACCAGCACGTCGTCTTTCACCTTCAGCTCGATCACATGATCGAGCCGCAGGCCATGCGCCTTGAGCATCGCATCGAGCGCCTCGGCCTGCACCACGGTGCGGGGGAAGCCATCCAGAATGAAGCCCCTGGCCGCATCGGGACGGGCCACGCGGCCGGCGATCATCTCGGTGATCAGGGCGTCGGGCACGAGTTCCCCGCGCTCCATGATCGCCTTCGCCTGGTTGCCGATCTCACTGCCGGCGCGGACCTCGGCGCGCAGCATGTCGCCGGTGGCGATCTGCACCACGCCGAAACGTTCCTCCAGGCGCTTCGCCTGGGTGCCCTTCCCCGCGCCGGGAGGGCCCAAAAGAATCAGGTTCATCTATCCTCCCTACCGCGGCCGAGGGCCGCGGCCGCCCAGGCGGGCCTTCTTGATCAAGCCCTCATACTGATGGGCGAAAAGGTGGGACTGCACCTGCGCCACCGTGTCCATGGTCACGGTCACGATGATGAGCAGCGAGGTTCCGCCGAAATAGAAGGGCACGCCGTAATTGGCGATCAGCATCTCAGGGATGAGGCAGACCACGACAAGATAAATCGCACCCACCACGGTGAGCCGGGTGAGCACGCGGTCGAGATACTCCGCCGTGTGCTGCCCAGGCCGAATACCGGGAACAAAGCCGCCATATTTCTTCAAATTGTCGGCGGTGTCCGACGGGTTGAACACCACGGCCGTGTAAAAGAAGGCGAAGAACGCGATCATTGCCGAGTAGAGGACGAGATAGAGCGGCTGACCGTGGCCGAGGAGGTTGGCCATCCATTGCAGCCAGCCATCCGCGCTGCGGTCCTGGGTGAAACCGACCATGGTGGCCGGCAGCAGCAGCAGCGATGAGGCAAAGATCGGCGGGATTACCCCAGCCGTGTTCAACTTCAGCGGCAGGTGCGTCGCTTCGCCGCCGAACATGCGGTTGCCGACCTGGCGCTTGGGATACTGCACCGGGATGCGGCGCTGCGCGCGCTCGATGAACACGACAACGAAGATCACCGCCAGCGCGGCAATCAGGAAGAAGATGATGAAGAAGGTCGAGAGCGCGCCTGTTCGGCCCAGTTCCAGCGTCGACACCAGAGCCGAGGGCAGGTTGGCGACGATGCCGGCGAAGATGATGAGCGAGATGCCATTGCCGACGCCGCGCGCTGTGATCTGCTCGCCCAGCCACATCAGGAACATCGTCCCGCCAGTCAGCGTGATCACGCAGGAGATGCGGAAGAACATCCCCGGGTCCATCACGGCCGCACCACTGGCGCCGCGCATGGCCTCCAACCCGATCGAGATCCCATAGGCCTGGAAGATCGCGATGAAGAGCGTGAGGTAGCGGGTGTATTGGTTGAGGGTCTTGCGCCCCTGCTCGCCTTCCTTCTTCAGCTGCTCCCAGGAGGGGATGGCCGCCGTGAGGAGCTGCACGATGATAGAGGCCGAGATGTAGGGCATGATGTTCAGCGCGAACACCGTCATGCGTCCGAGCGCCCCGCCCGAGAACATGTCGAACATGCCCAGGATGCCGCCGCCATGCTGCTGCATCAGCTCGCCCATCACGGCGGCGTCCACGCCGGGCACCGGCACATAGGTGCCGATGCGATAGACGATCAGCGCACCAAGCGTGAACCAGATGCGCTTCTTGAGCTCGGTGGCTTTCGCAAGGACGCCGAAGTTCAAGCCGGCGGCAAGCTGGTCGGTGGCCGAAGCCATGCGGGAAACCCCCTTATTCTGCACGCTGGCGGCATATGGGGCCGCGCGGCGCCGCCGGACAGTAGCACAGGCGCGCCGCCGACGCCCAGGCGCGGGGCGTCGTCACATTGGTGCGCGACGCGCCCTCAGGCGATCATTCCGCGGCGGGCGCCGCGGCTTCGGGCAGCACCACCTTGCCACCGGCCGCCTCGACTGCGGCCAGCGCCGCGCCCGAGGCGCCCGAGACATGGATCTCGACCGCGCGACCGATCTCGCCGCGCGCAAGCAGGCGCACGCCCGCGAACTTCCCGCTGCGCCCGACCACGCCGGCCTCGATCAGCATGGCCTCGGTGATCGCGCCCTCGGCCGGCAGGCGGCCGGAGGCGATCGCCGCATCCAGTGTCCCGATGTTCAGCGGCGCATAGACCGTGCGGAACAGGTTCTTGAAGCCGCGCTTGGGCATGCGCCGGTAGATCGGCAGCTGGCCGCCCTCGAAGCCGTTCAGCGACACGCCGGTGCGCGCCTTCTGGCCCTTCACGCCGCGGCCCGAGGTCTTGCCCTTGCCGGAGCCGATGCCGCGCCCGACGCGCTTGAACTTCGGCCGCGCGCCGTCATTGTCGCGCAATTCGTTGAGTTTCATCACACTTCCCCTGGATGGCCGACCGCGGTCAGCCCTCCACCTTCACGAGATGCGCCACTTTGCGGATCATGCCGCGCACAGCCGGAGTATCCTCCAGTTCGCGCACGCGGTTGATCTTGTTCAGCCCGAGGCCGATCAGCGTTTCGCGCTGGCCCGGCTTGCGGCCGATGGGCGAGGCGATCTGCTTCACCCGGACCGTCAGCTTCGCGTCAGACATTGGTCGCCTCCTGGGCCGCGGCCTCGGGGGTGTCCTTGCGTGGCCCCAGCAGGTCCGACACCTTCTTGCCACGGCGGGCCGCCACGCTTCGCGGGCTGGAGGCGCGCGTCAGGGCCGCGAAGGTGGCCTTCACCATGTTGTGCGGGTTGGTGGTGCCGGTGCACTTGGCGACGACATCGCCCATGCCCAGCGTTTCGAACACCGCGCGCATCGGCCCGCCGGCGATGATCCCGGTGCCGGCCGGGGCCGAGCGCAGGATCACCTGGCCGGCGCCGAACTCACCCTTCACATCGTGGTGCAGGGTGCGGCCCTCGCGCATGGGAACCCGGATCATGCCGCGCTTGGCCTGCTCGGTCGCCTTGCGGATCGCCTCGGGCACCTCGCGCGCCTTGCCGGAGCCCCAGCCCACGCGCCCCTTCTGGTCGCCCACCACCACGAGGGCGGCGAAGCTGAAGCGACGACCGCCCTTCACCACCTTCGCCACGCGGTTGATGGTGACCAGCTTGTCCTGAAGCTCGTCGCCCTGATCGCGCTCGGGCTGGTTGCGGGGTTGGTCGCGGTCGCGGCCACGGCCGCGGCCCCGCCCGTCACCCTCGCCGCCGCTTCGCGGTTCACGTGCCATATGCTCTCTCCCCGCGGCTCAGAACGACAACCCGCCCTCGCGGGCGGCGTCGGCCAGCGCCTTGACGCGGCCATGATACAGATAAGGCCCGCGGTCGAAGACCACGGCCGACACTCCGGCCGCCAGCGCACGCTCGGCCACCAGGGTACCGACCTTGCTGGCCGCGTCGCGGTCCGCGCCGGTGCGCAGCGCGTCGCGCAGCGGTTTCTCCATTGAGGAGGCCGCAGCCACGGTGCGCCCGGCGGCATCGTCGATGACCTGGGCGTAGATGTGCCGCCCCGAGCGGAAGACCGACAGGCGGGGCCGCCCGGCGCCCTTCATCCGGAGCTGGTAGCGCAGCCGCGCCCGGCGCCGCGCCTGCAATTCGAGTTTCTGCGGCATTACTTCTTCTTCCCCTCCTTCCGGAGGATGACTTCATTGTCGTAGCGCACGCCCTTGCCCTTGTAGGGCTCCGGGCCGCGATAGGCGCGGATCTCCGCGGCAACCTGGCCGACCTGCTGCTTGTCGATGCCTTCGACCTTGACGGCAGTCGGCCTCTCGCAGGTGATCTTGATGCCGGGGGGCGTCTTGTAGCGGACCTCATGGCTGTAGCCGAGGTTCAGCACCAGGTCGCTGCCCTGCACCGCAGCACGGTAGCCGGTGCCGGTGATCTCCATGGACTTGCTGTAGCCCACGGACACGCCCTTCACCATGCCTGCCAGCAGGCTGCGCGTGGTGCCCCACAGCGCGCGCGAGCGGCGGTCTTCGCCGCGCGGCGCGACCGCCACCTCCTGGTCGCGGATGTCCACATCCACGGCATCGGTGAGGTCGAGCGAAAGCTCGCCCAGCTTGCCCTTGGCCTTCAGCGTCCGGCCCTGCAGCGTGACCTGCACGCCGGCGGGAATCGGAACGGGATACTTCCCAACGCGGGACATGCCGCCCTCCTCCTCAGAACACGCGGCAGAGGACCTCGCCGCCAACATTGGCAGCGCGGGCCTCGGTGTCGCTCATCACGCCGCGGGGCGTGGACAGGATCTGGATGCCGAGGCCGCTGTAGACCTTGGGCAGTTCCTTGATCTTCGAATAGACGCGCCGGCCGGGCTTCGAAACGCGGCTGATTTCCTTGATGGCGGGTTCGCCCTCGGAATATTTCAGCTCGATCTCGATCTGCCGCACGCCGGGGCGCAGGTCGCTGACGCGCCAGGCGCGGATATAGCCCTCGCGCTTCAGCACGTCGAGCACATCGGTTTTGAGACGGCTGGCCGGGGCAACGCAGCGCGTCTGCCTCGCGCCATGCGCGTTGCGAATGCGGGTGAGCAGATCGCCCAACGGATCGGACATGGACATGCGCCGCTTCCCTTACCAGCTCGCCTTCACCACGCCAGGCAGCTGGCCGCGATTGGCCAGCTCCCGCAGCTGGTTACGGCAGAGTTTGAACTTCCGGTAATTGCCGCGCGGACGCCCCGTCACCTCGCAGCGCAGGCGGATGCGCACCTTCGCGGTGTTGCGCGGCATCTGCGCCAGGCGCAGCGTCGCATCGAAGCGGTCCTCGATGGGTGCGTCACGGTCCATCACGACAGCCTTCAGGGCGGCCCGCTTCTTGGCGTGCTGCCCCGCGAGCTTCTCGCGGCGCTTGTTCTTCTCGATGGAAGAGGTCTTGGCCATAGGGTCTGTGGTCCTTTGGAACCTGCGGGCTTGCGCCCGCGGTTTTCCCGGTTGATCAGTTGGTGAAGGGGAGGTCGAAAGCCTTCAGCAGAGCCTTGGCTTCCTTGTCCGTCTTCGCCGTCGTGACGAACACGATGTCCATGCCGCGAACCGCGTCCACCTTGTCATAGTTGATTTCGGGGAACACGATCTGCTCCTTCAGGCCCAGGGCGAAATTGCCCCGGCCGTCGAAGCCCTTGTTGGCCGGCAGCCCGCGGAAGTCACGCACGCGCGGCAGCGCGATGGTGACCAGGCGGTCCAGGAACTCGTACATGCGGGCGCGGCGCAGCGTGACCTTGCAGCCGATGGCCTGGCCCTCCCGGATCTTGAAGCCCGCGATGGCCTTCTTCGCCCGCGTGCGGACCGGCTTCTGGCCGGAGATCATGGTCAGGTCGGCCACGGCGGAGTCGAGCTTCTTCTGGTCGCCGGCGGCTTCGCCCACGCCCATGTTGATCACGATCTTCTCGAGCTTCGGCACCTGCATCGGGTTCGCATAGGCGAACTCCTGCTGCAGCGCGGGCCGCACGACCTCAGCGTAGAGCTTCTGCAGCCGCACGATCTCGGCCGGGGCCGCGGCCGCGGGGCCGGGCGCGGCCGGCACCACGTCGCCGCGGCGGCCTTCGGTTGCTTCGGGCTTCTTGGCGCCCTGGTTGCCGCCCGGGGCGGCCTTCTTCGTCCCGCTCATGCGTCGAGCACCTCACCCGAAGCCTTGGACACGCGGACCTTCTTGCCATCCTCGAGGATGCGGAAGCCCACGCGCGCCGGCTTGTCCGTCTTGGGGTCGATCAGCGCCAGGTTGGACAGATCGATCGACGATTCCATCGGGGTGATGCCCCCGGCCTCGCCGATGCGCGTCTGCTTGCGGTGGCGCTTCACCATGTTCACGCCCTGCACCAGGGCGCGCCCGTCCGTCGGCATCACGCGCAGCACCTCGCCGCGCTTGCCCTTGTCGCGGCCGGCCAGGACCTGCACGCGGTCGCCCTTCCTGATCTTTGCGGCCATGGTCAGAGCACCTCCGGCGCCAGCGAGATGATCTTCATGAAGCGGCGCGCACGCAGTTCGCGCACCACCGGGCCGAAGATGCGCGTGCCGATCGGCTCACCCTGCTTGTTGATCAGCACGGCGGCGTTGCGGTCGAAGCGGATCGCGCTGCCATCGGGGCGGCGCACCGGGTAGGCGGTGCGCACGATCACGGCGCGCTCCACCGAGCCCTTCTTCACCTTCCCGCGGGGGATGGCTTCCTGCACGGCGACGACGATGATGTCGCCCACGGAGGCCGTCCGGCGCTTGGAGCCGCCCAGCACCTTGATGCACTGGACCCGGCGCGCGCCGGAATTGTCGGCCACCTCCAGGTTGCTCTCGACGGAGATCATGCCTGCGCCCCTTCAGCCAGCGGCTCGCCGTTGCGCGTGACCACGGTCCAGGCCTTGCGCTTGGACAGCGGCGGGCACTCCTGGATGGCGACCAGGTCGCCTTCCTTGCACAGATTCATCTCGTCATGCGCCGCGTATTTCTTCGAGCGGCGGATGAACTTCTTGTAGAGCGGGTGCATCACGCGACGTTCGACCAAGACGGTGACCGTCTTGTCCATCTTGTCGCTGACGACCCGGCCCGTGAGGACTCGCTTCGGCACTGCCGTGGTCTCCTCAAGCCTTGGCGGGGGAGGCCGGGCGCGAACGCTCGGCCAGGATGGTCTTCACGCGCGCGATGTCGCGGCGGACGGCCCGGATGCGGCCCACCGCCTCCAGCTGGCCGGTGGCCCGCTGGAAACGGAGGTTGAACTGCTCCTTGCGGAGCTCGATCAGCATGCCGGACAGTTCGTCCGGAGACTTCGCGCGAATATCGGCGATCTTGGTCATCAACTCAGGCCTCCGCCGGCGCGCCGAGACGCGCGACGATCTTGGTCTTGATCGGCAGCTTCGCCGCACCGAGCGCCAGCGCGGTGCGCGCCGTGTCCAGGGGCACGCCATCGATCTCGAACATGATGCGGCCGGGCTTCACCCGGGCCGCCCAGTACTCCGGCGAGCCCTTGCCCGAGCCCATGCGCACCTCGGCCGGCTTGGTCGAGACGGGCACGTCGGGGAAGATGCGGATCCACACCCGGCCCTGCCGCTTCATGGCGCGGGTGATCGCGCGGCGCGCCGCCTCGATCTGGCGGGCGGTCACGCGCTCGGGCTCCAGCGCCTTCAGGCCATAGCCGCCGAAGGTCAGGGTGAAGCCACCCTTGGCCACGCCCTTGATCCGGCCCTTGTGGGCCTTGCGGAATTTCGTTCGCTTAGGCTGCAGCATAATTCACATCCTCACCGCTGCGGCGCCTGCTCATGCGCCCGGCGATCCTGCGCCATCGGGTCATGAGCCATGATCTCGCCCTTGAAGATCCAAACCTTCACGCCGCAGGTGCCGTAGGTCGTCTTGGCGGTCGCGATGCCATAGTCGATGTCGGCGCGGAGCGTGTGCAGCGGCACCCGGCCCTCGCGGTACCATTCGGTGCGCGCGATCTCGGCGCCGCCTAGCCGGCCGGAGCAGGTGATGCGGATGCCGAGCGCGCCGAGCCGCATGGCCGACTGCACGGCGCGCTTCATGGCGCGGCGGAAGGCGACCCGGCGCTCGAGCTGCTGCGCGATGCTCTCGGCCACCAGGGTGGAGTCGAGCTCGGGCTTGCGGATCTCGAGGATGTTCAGCGACACCTCGGCGCCGGCCCTGGCCGACAGCTCCTTGCGGAGCTGGTCGATGTCGGCGCCCTTCTTGCCGATGACGACGCCCGGGCGCGCGGCATGGATGGTGATGCGCGGCTTCTTCGCCGGGCGCTCCACCACCACCTTCGACACGCCGGCCGACTTGAGCCGGTCCTTCAGCGTCTCGCGCAGCTTCAGGTCGTCGTGCAGGAGCTTCGCATAGTCGCCGCCGGCGAACCAGCGGCTGTCCCAGGTGCGATTGATGCCCAGCCGGAGACCGATCGGATTGACTTTGTGACCCATGTTACGCGGCCTCCGTTTCCGGCGCGGGCGCGGCCCGCTGGACCTGCTGCTCCGCCACCACGATCTTGAGATGGCTGAACCACTTCTCGATGCGCGACGAGCGGCCTCGGCCGCGCGCGTGGAAGCGCTTCATGACGACGGCGCGGCCGACCTCGGCGCGGGACACGACCAGCCGGTCCACGTCCAGCTGGTGGTTGTTCTCCGCGTTGGCGATCGCGCTTTCGAGCGTCTTCTTCACGGTGGCCGCGATGCGGCGCTTGCTGAAGGTGAGCGTGGCGACCGCGTCCTGCGCCCGGCTGCCGCGGATCATCGCGGCGACCAGGTTCAGCTTGCGCGGGCTCACACGGATGTTGAACGTGACGGCCTGGGCCTCCGTATCCGGAAGGCCGCGGGGGTGCGAGGGCTTGCTCATCGGATCAGTTCCGCTTCGCCTTCTTGTCGGCCGCATGGCCGGTGAAGGTCCGCGTCGGCGAGAACTCGCCGAGCTTGTGACCCACCATGTTCTCGGAGATCTGCACGGGCAGGAACTTCCGCCCGTTGTAGACCCCGAAGGTCAGCCCCACGAATTGCGGCATGATGGTGCTGCGGCGCGACCAGGTGCGAATCACCTCGTTGCGCGTCGAGCTCCGGGCCGCCTCGGCCTTCGCGAGGAGGTAGCCGTCCACGAACGGACCTTTCCAAACGCTGCGCGGCATGCTGCTCAGCCCTTCGTCGCGTTGCGGCGGCGCAGGATGTTGCGATCCGTCCGCTTGTTGCTGCGCGTCTTCGCGCCCTTGGTCGGCTTGCCCCATGGCGTGACCGGATGGCGGCCGCCGGAGGTGCGGCCCTCGCCGCCGCCATGCGGGTGGTCCACCGGGTTCATCGTCACGCCGCGGTTGTGCGGCCGGCGACCCAGCCAGCGCGAGCGGCCGGCCTTGCCCAGGTGCTGGTTGCTGTTGTCCGGGTTGGACACGGCACCGATCGAGGCCATGCACTCGGCCCGAACGGTGCGGACCTCACCGGACATCAGCTTGATCTGGGCGAGGCCCGCATCCTTGCCCACGAGCTGGGCGAAGGTGCCGGCGGAGCGCGCGATCTTGCCGCCGGCGCCGGGCTTCAGCTCGATGTTGTGGATGACCGTGCCCACCGGGATCGCACCCAGCGGCATCGCGTTGCCCGGCTTGATGTCGGCGCGCTCAGCCGCGATGACCGGGTCGCCGGCCTTCAGCCGCTGCGGCGCGAGGATGTAGGCGAGCTCGCCATCCTCATACCGCAGCAGCGCGATGAAGGCGGTGCGGTTCGGGTCATACTCGATGCGCTCGACCACGGCGGTCACGCCGAGCTTGGTGCGCCGCTTGAAGTCCACGATGCGGTAGGACTGCTTGTGCCCGCCCCCACGGAACCGGACCGTGGTGCGGCCGTGGTTGTTGCGGCCGCCGGAATGCGGCTTGCCGTGGGTCAGGCCCTTGACCGGCTTGCCCTTCCACAGCCCGCTGCGGTCGATCAGCACCGTGCCGCGTTGGCTGGGGGTGACCGGATTGAAGTTCTTCAGCGCCATGGCGTCACGCGAGTCCCGTGGTCAGATCGATGCTCTGGCCATCGGCCAGGCGCACCATCGCCTTTTTCCAGTCAGAGCGCCGGCCGGGGCGGCCCTTGAAGCGCTTGGCCTTGCCCTTCATCACCAGCGTGTTCACCGCGACCACCTGCACGCCGAACAGGCCTTCGATGGCCTGGCGGATCTGGGTCTTGGTGGCTTCCAGCGGCACGCGGAAGGCATACTGGCCGCGCTCGCTCAGCATGGTCGCCTTCTCGGTGACCAGCGGGGCGAGGATGGTCTGGTACATGCGCTCGGCGCCGATCGGACCGGGCGCCTTGGGCTTGCTGACAGAGGCGCTCATGCCAGGCGCTCCTTCAGGGCTTCGACGCCGGCGCGGGTCACGACCAGCACGTCATGCTTCAGGATGTCATAGACATTGGCGCCCGCCGTCGGCAGCGCGTCCATGCCGGGGATGTTCCGCAGCACCCGCAGGAAATGCGGGTCCACCGCGGCGTCCACCACCAGGGCCGAGTTCCAGCCCAGCGCCTTGACCCGCTTGGCCATTGCGCCGGTCTTGGCGTCGGCCTCCGCGGTCGCGGCGTCGAGCACGACCAGCTTGCCGTCCTTGGCCTTCTGGCTGAGCGCCGAGATCAGGCCGAGGCGCCGCACCTTCTTGGGCAGCGAATAGCCGTGGTCGCGCACGACCGGGCCATGCACCACACCGCCGGTGCGGAACTGCGGCGCACGCAGCGAGCCCTGGCGGGCGTTGCCGGTGCCCTTCTGGCGGTAGGGCTTCTTGGTGGTGCCCTGCACCTCGCCCATGCCCTTCACCTTGTGCGTGCCGGAACGGCGCTTCGCGAGCTGCCAATGCACGACGCGCGCCATGATGTCCGCGCGGGGCGCGGCGCCGAACAGATCCTCCGGCAGCTCGGCTTCGCCGGCCGGACCATTGTCCAACGTGATGACATTAACCTGCATCGTCATCATTCCTCAGGCCGTGGCCGCCGGGAAAGGCGCATCGGCCGGGCGCGCGCGCTTCACCGCGTCGCGCACCAGCACATAGCTCCCTGCCGCACCCGGCACGGCGCCCTTCACCAGCAGCAGGCCCCGCGCCAGATCATGGCCGGCGATCTCGAGGTTCTGCGTGGTGATGCGCTCGCTGCCGAGATGGCCAGCCATTTTCTTGTTCTTGAAGGTCTTGCCCGGGTCCTGGCGGTTGCCGGTCGAGCCGAGGGAGCGGTGGCTGATCGACACGCCATGCGACGCCTCGAGGCCGGAGAAGTTCCACCGCTTCATGCCGCCGGCGAACCCCTTGCCCTTGGAGGTGCCCGTCACATCCACCTTCTGCCCGGCGATGAAATGCCCCGCGGTGAGCGCGGTGCCGGGCGGCAGCAGCGCATCCTCCGACACGCGGAACTCCGCCACCTTGCGCGGCGCCTCGACGCCGGCCTTGGCGAAATGGCCACGGTTCGGCTTGGTCACATTCTTGGGCTTCGCGGTACCGAGGCCGAGCTGCAGCGCCGTGTAGCCGTCCTTGTCCCCGGTGCGCTGCGCGACGACGCGCACGCCATCAACGTGGAGGACGGTCACGGGCGTGCTCGACCCGTCGTCATGGAACAGGCGCGTCATACCGAGCTTGCGCGCGATCAGCCCCGTCCGGCTCTGGCTGGCCATTGGCGGATCCTCAGATCTTGATCTCGACGTCCACGCCGGAGGCGAGGTCGAGCTTCATCAGCGCGTCCACCGTCTGGGGCGTGGGGTCGACGATGTCGAGAAGCCGGCGATGCGTCCGAATCTCGAACTGCTCGCGCGACTTCTTGTCCACATGCGGCGAGCGGTTCACCGTGAAACGCTCGATATGCGTGGGCAGGGGGATGGGTCCCCGCACCCGCGCACCGGTCCGCTTCGCGGTGTTCACGATCTCGCGCGTGCTGCCATCCAGCACGCGGTGATCGAACGCCTTGAGGCGAATGCGGATGTTCTGGCTGTCCATGGGAGTGGCGCCTGCCTTACTTCTGGATGGAGGCGACGACGCCGGCGCCGACGGTGCGGCCGCCTTCGCGGATCGCGAAGCGCAGGCCCTCATCCATCGCGATCGGCGCGATCAGCTCCACGTCCATCGACACG